>JANPAO010000290.1:0-1833 GCA_031429955.1 Phenylobacterium sp.
CGCCCATGCTCTGTGCGTTCACCCCCATCCCCGACCCTTCCCCCTTCGAGGGGGAAGGGAGGCCGTTACATCGCTCGTCTCCGACCCCACTCGAGCCCTCGGTTCACTGATGCCCCAACTGCTGATCGAACTGTTCTCCGAGGAGATTCCTGCCCGCATGCAGGCCCAGGCCGCGCGCGACTTCGAGCGGATGGCCCGTGAGCACCTGGCCTCCGAGGGCCTGATCCCTGAGGCAGTGAAGAGCTTCGGCGGCCCACGCCGCCTGACCCTGGTGATCGAGGGCCTGCCCGCGACCCAGGGGGATCGACACGAAGACCGCAAAGGTCCCCGCGTGGGTGCCCCCGATCAGGCCATGTCGGGCTTCCTGCGGTCCACGGGCCTGAAGATGGACCAGTTGGTGCAGAAGGACGGCGTCTGGTTCGCCCACCTCCATCGCCAGGGCCGCCCCACGCCTGAGATCATTGCCGAGATGGTGGACAAGATCGTCCGCGACTTCCCCTGGCCCAAGTCCATGACCTGGGGCCGTGGCACCCTGCGCTGGGTGCGGCCGCTGCAGCGGATCGTCTGCCTGTTCGACCGCGAGGTGGTGGCCTTCAACATCGAGGGCCTCGAGAGCGGCAATGTCACCGAGGGCCACCGGTTCATGGGCTCTGGCCAAGCCTTCAAGGTGGCGGACTTCGACAGCTACGAAGATAAGCTGCGCAAGCACTTCGTCATCCTTGATCCAGAGGAGCGCAAGGATCGCATCCTGGAGGGGGCCAAGACCCTCTGCTTTGCCCGCAACCTGGACCTGGTGGACGACGAGGGCCTGCTGGACGAGGTTGCTGGCCTTGCCGAGTGGCCGACCCCGGTGCTGGGGGACATGGACCCGGCCTTCCTGGACCTGCCGCCGGAGGTGATCCGCACCTCCATGCGCACCCATCAAAAGTACTTCGCGGTCCGCGACCCGGCCACCGGCAAGCTGGCACCCCACTTCCTGACCGTGGCCAATATCGAGGCTGCCGATGGGGGCAAGGTGATCGCAGCCGGCAATGCCAAGGTCCTGTCGGCCCGACTGTCGGACGCCCGGTTCTTCTGGGACGAGGATCGCAAGATCCAGCTGGAAGACCGCCTGGAAAAGCTCAAGGGCGTCACCTTCCACGCCAAGCTGGGCACGCTCTATGAGCGGGTGGAGCGGCTGGAACTGCTGGCCGCCGCCATCGCGCCGCGCGTCGGTGCCGATGTCGCCAAGGCCGTGCTGGCCGCCCGCCTGGCCAAGGCCGATCTCGGAACCGGCATGGTCGGCGAGTTCCCCGAGCTTCAGGGCCTGATGGGCGGCTACTATGCGCGGGAAGAAAAGATCAGCCCCGTGGTGGCTGACGCCATCCGCGACCACTACCGGCCAGTGGGGGCCAGCGACGAGGCCCCCGACACCCCGGTGACCATGGCCGTGGCCCTGGCCGAGAAGCTCGACACCCTGACCGCCTTCTTCGCCATCAACGAGAAGCCCACCGGCTCGCGGGACCCCTATGCCCTGCGGCGTGCGGCGCTGGGGGTGATCCGGATCCTGTTGGGGTCGGAGGCCAGGGCACCGGTCGGGGAACTGGTGGCCGACTGGTACCGGTCCCTGCGCTGTTACGTCGATCCGGGTCGGGCCCTCTATGTCTCGACCCGCCGCACCACCGGCTATCTGGGCGCGCAGTACCGCAGCCCCTCGGAGGTGTTCGAGACCTATGTGGAGGAGTTCGAGGCCGCCCTGCTGGAGGGCACACCCTATGTGGTGGCCGTTGCTGAGGACTTCGACATCCGCTTTGACCGCACTGCCGCCGCCGGTGAGGCGCCGGAGGGCGAGGT
>JANPAO010000291.1:0-3394 GCA_031429955.1 Phenylobacterium sp.
CCAGGAAGCCGTCAGACCCGCCCTGGTACATCAGGGGATCGGTCCAGAAACTGGCGGGCAGGGCAACCCCCCTCGCCTTCCGCACAAGTTCCACATGGTTCACATAGGCCGAGCCGTCAGCCCATTGGTAGGCCCGGGGCAGAGGGCTCTCGGCGTCGCGTTCGTGGAAGCGCACCCGGGGAATCGAGCCGTGATCCAGGCTCTCTGACAGGCCCTGCAGCAGGGGTTCACAGCGCTCCCAGTCGTCGAGCGCGGCCTGCAGGGTCGGTGCGACATTGGTCGCCTCAACGCACCAGGCCAAGTCGGTGGAGACCACCACGAGGCGGCCATCACGCCCCCATTTCAGAGAAGCGAGCTTCATTCCTGGTCTCCTGTGATGTCGGGTTTGGGGATCGGCCGGCTTTGGCGCACCCCCTGCTCATAGGCTTGGGGCTGGTAGACGACGACCTCGACGACGATGTCGCCGCCGGGTTGGCCAACCCAAAGATAGTTCCGTTCGAAACAGGCCGAGCGTCCGGCCGGGGTGAAGCCTTCATAGGTGTCACCCCAGGGCGTGACCTGGAAGAGCTCGCGCCATCCGAGGTCGCAGGCCCGGACCAGTTCTTCCTCGGCGGCCTCCGCCAAATCCATCTGGCGGTCGAGGCTGGGCATTCAGATACGCACGTCCATGGGGACGGTGGCGACCGAGCGCTTGTTGCGGTCGAGGGGGGTGGTCACCTAGGCGGTCTTCCAACTGTCGACATAGGCTTCATTCTCAACCGTCGCAGCAGCTTCGCCAACCTCCAAGGGGTCGCGGGTGTCGATCATCACGGCATATTCATCGGTGGCGGCCTTGGGCTGGCTGAACATGTTCTTCAGGGCCTTGGGGTGGGGGCCGTGGGTGAAGCCGGAGGGGTGGAAGGTCATCATGCCGGCATCGATGCCATCGCGGCTGAAGAAATCGCCCGCGTGGTAGAAGAGCACCTCGTCATAGTCGTCATTGTTGTGGAAAAACGGCACCTTAAGCGCGCCCGGATCGGTCTCGAAGGGTCGGGGCGCGAAGGTGCAGACGACAAAACGGTCGGCGACGAAGGTGGTGTGGACGCTGGGGGGCAGGTGGTAACGGTGGCTGACCACCGGTCGCAGGTGGCGGACGTTTAGTCGCACGGGTGCCAGATCGCCGTGCCAGCCCACCGCATCGAGGGGATTGTAAGGGTAGGTGACCACCGAGATCTGGCCGCGCTTCTTGATCTCCACCTGGAAGTCCCCTGGCTGGGCCTGGTGGTCGCGGAAGGCTGGGTCCATCTGGGGCAGGTCCAGCATGGCTGGGTCGAAGAGGGCGTGGCCGCCCAGCATCCCCTTGTCGGGTAAGGAGAAATGGCTGTTGGTGGCCTGGATCATCAGGACCGCCGTGGCCGCCGTGGGGGTCAGGCGCCACAGGGTTCCGCGGGGCAGGTAGAGGTAGTCGCCGGCCTCGTAGGCGATGTGGCCATAGTCGCAGAAGAGGTCGCCGGCCCCCTGGTGGATGAACAGAAGCTGGTCGCCATCGGCGTTGCGGGCGAGGTCGGGCATGGGTCCCGGGAGGTTCCAGAAGCGCAGTTCGGTGGCGGCGTTGTGCAGGATGACGGGGGCCGACCAAGGCGAGGCCGGGCCAGATAGGCGCGTTAAATCAAAGGCCCGAGGGCGCAGAGGCCCCTCAAACTGGGTCCAACTCGTCGGTGGCCGTGGATGGTAGAAAAAGGCTGCTGGGCCGAAAAAGCCCTCCTTGGAGACCTCCCGCTCATAGGTGCCGGGGGGGAGGTCGGCGTGGGCCTGGCGGGAGAAATCGCCTTGTGCGCCACGGATTGGGATCCAGTTTCGGGCCATCAGGGCTCGTCCTTATAGATGCTCGTGACGGGTGACTGACGTGCGCAGACTTTTGACCGGTACATGCCTGACGTATTGAAGCTCCAGGCCACCTGACCGTCGGGCGCAACCGCGATCACGCCGCCGTCGCCCCCGAAAGCCGTGAGCCTGTTCTGGACCACCTCGTCCACAGCGGATTGTAAAGACAGACCTTTTAGCTCCACCAGGGCCGAGATGTCGCGGGCCACGGTCAGGCGGATGAAGTCCTCACCGGTGCCCGTAGCCGAGACGGCGCATCCGGCGTTGGAGGCGTAGGTTCCGGCCCCGATCAACGGACTATCACCGACGCGTCCCCAACGCTTGCCGGTGGTTCCGCCGGTAGAGGTGGCCGCTGCCACATTGCCGTGCAGATCCAGGGCCACCGCGCCGACGGTCCCATGCTTGCCCTCGTCATGGGCCAGGCCCAGGGCTGGGTCAGGGGTTTCGGGACCCACCGGTTCGGGCGGAACCGGCAGACCCTCCGCGCGCAGGAAGTTGGTGAGGCTGCGCCAGCGTCGAGCGGTGTGGAAGTGGGAGGCCTTAGCCAATTCCAGGCCCTGGTGGGCGGCAAAGTCGTCGGCCCCCTGGCCGATGAGCATGACGTGGCCCGAGTGCTCCATCACCGCGCGAGCCAGGGACACAGGATGCCGCGCACGGGTAACCCCTGCCACGGCCCCCGCCGCCAGGGTGGCACCGTCCATGACGGCGGCGTCCAGCTCATTTCGGCCCTGGGCGGCAAAGACCGCCCCGCGACCGGCATTGAACAGGGGATCGTCCTCCAGCAGGCGCACGGCCGTCTCGCAGGCATCCAGGGCGGTGCCGCCCGCCTTCAAGACCTCAGAGCCAGCCTGGGTGACCGCTGTCAGGGCGGCGCGATAGGCGGCCTCCTGTTCGGGCTTGAGGTGGGCGCGCTCGATGACGCCGGCCCCACCATGCACCACCATCGCCCACTGCGGCGCCAATCACCCCTCCTTGGCGGGAAGCACCCCGCGACGGACCTGGTCCAACTCAATGGACTCAAAAAGAGCCTTGAAGTTGCCCTCGCCGAAACCCTCATTGCCCTTGCGCTGGATCATCTCAAAGAAGATCGGCCCAACCATGTTCTCGGTAAAGATCTGCAGCAACAGACCCTGGCCCTCCGTCGGGGCCCCGTCCATCAGGATCTGGTTGGCTTTCAGGCGCGGCAGGTCCTCGCCATGGCCGGGGATGCGACCGGGGAGCTGGTCATAATAGGTGTCGGGGACGGTCTGAAACCTGACGCCGCGCGCGCCCATGGTTTCCACCACCTGGTAGATGTCACCGGTCCCCAGGGCGATGTGCTGAATGCCCTCGCCGTGATAGTCCCGCAGGAATTCCTCGATCTGGGAATGGTCGTCCTGGCTCTCGTTCAGGGGGATGCGGATCTTGCCGCAGGGACTGGTCATGGCCTTGGAGATCAGACCGGTCTGGGCTCCCTCAATGTCGAAATAGCGGATCTCGCGGAAGTTGAAGATCGTCTCGTAGAAGTCTGCCCAGGTGCTCATCTGGCCGC
>JANPAO010000292.1:0-17287 GCA_031429955.1 Phenylobacterium sp.
CTCGCTGGAGACCAGGTCCCGCTGAAGACGGGCCAGGGCGGCAAGTCCAGGGACCTGGGCCGGGTCTGGCGAGATCAGGCCCTCAGCGACCCTGGCGTCATAGGCGTCTTGCAGCAGCATCGCCCCGGCCTAACCCGCGCGGTCTGTGATCACAACGGCGGGTTTGAAATCAGCGGCCAGGGGCGGCCGATGCCCCGTTGGCGACCCCCAACTCCCGGCGCACGAAGCGATAGGTTTCCCGCTGTTCGCAGGCACAGGCCCGCATCTGGCCCTTGGCGTTCCACCAGACCAGGGTGGGATAACGCACCCCCGTCGGGTCGCCCACGGTGACACCGTTGGCCTTCAACAGCGGCCCCAGGTCCTCGGTCATCTTGCGGCCGGCCTCGATCACCGCGCTTCGGGCCATGTCCCCGTCGGCCGGCGGAATTCCAGGCGCGGTCCAGGCCTCTGGCACCACGGCTTCCCACTGCTCCATCAGCGCCCAGGCCTGGGGCGTTGTGCGGGTGATCCACAGCTGGGCCACGGTGGTGCGTTCCACCGGGGTGGATTTGGCAATGCCGTTCTTGTCGCGCCGGGCCACCTCGATCACCCGGGTGTCGACGCCTGCGGCATGCAGACCCGGAAACTCCTCGGCCTTGAACCTCAGGCAGTCAGGACAGGTGCGGAAGGAGACCATGTAGAGCTTGGTCTTGGTCAGGCCCGGCGAGGCCCAGCCGGATGTCTCCAGGATGGCCGTGATCTCGGCCTGGTGCTTGGTGATGGTCTTGGGCCGCCAGCGCAGGTCGGTGTTCCACCAGGTGTAGCCGCCCAGCCCAGCCAGGACAGCCACCAGGATCAGAATCGCCCAGGTCCGGAACTTCATCAACTCACTCTCCGTCATAAGCCAAGGCCTATCGCGGGTTCAGGCCCCTGTCACCGCATGGTGGGGATGACGAAGGCGGAATCCTCACTGGCCCCCTCGGGCCAGCGGGCGGTGATGGTCTTGATCTTGGTGTAGAAGCGCACCCCTTCCATGCCGTGCTGGTTGGCGTCGCCGAAAGCCGATCGCTTCCAGCCGCCGAAGGAGTGATAAGCCACCGGCACGGGGATCGGCACATTGATCCCCACCATGCCGACATTGACCCGGGCGGCGAACTCACGCGCCGCCCGGCCATTGCGGGTGAAGATGGCCACGCCGTTGCCGTACTGGTGGGCTGAGGGCAGGGCCACGGCCTCGTCAAAGCTTTCGGCGCGGACGATCTGCAGGACCGGGCCGAAGATCTCTTCCTGATAGGTCCGCATCTGTGGCTTGACCTGATCAAACAGGGTGGGGCCGATGAAGAAGCCCTTCTCGAAGCCCTGGAGCGAGAACCCGCGACCATCGGTCACCAGCTCAGCCCCCTCCTCGACCCCCATCTGGATATAGTCAGCAATCTTCTGGCGATGGGCGGCCGTGACCACCGGGCCGTACTGGGCGGTGGCGTCGGAGGATATTCCGATCTTCAGGGTCTCGATCTCGGCCAGCACCTTTTCCCGCACGGCTTGCGCGGTTCGCGCGCCCACCGGCACCACCACGGGAAGGGCCATGCAGCGCTCGCCGGCCGAACCATAGGCGGCCCCGATAATGTCCTTCACCGCCTGATCGAGATCCGCATCGGGCAGGATGATCCCGTGGTTCTTGGCACCCCCCATGGCCTGGACCCGTTTGCCGTGGGCCGTTCCGGTGGAATAGACGTACTGGGCGATATCTGATGACCCCACGAAACTGACGGCGGCAATGTCGGGGTGGGTGAGGATGGCATCAACACTCACCTTGTCGCCATGGACGACGTTCAGCACCCCCTTGAGGTCCATACCGAGCCCGGCACCGGCCTCCATGAACAGCTCCGCCAGCCTTACCGGCAGGGACGGGTCCTTCTCCGAGGGCTTGAGGATGAAGGTGTTGCCCACCGCGATGGCGATGCCGAACATCCACATCGGGATCATGCCCGGGAAATTGAACGGGGTAATGCCCGCAGCCACCCCCAGGGGCTGGCGCATGGAATAGACATCGATGCCGGGGCCGGCCCCTTCGGTATATTCCCCCTTCAGGGCGTGGGGGATGCCACAGGCAAACTCGATGACCTCCAGGCCCCGCTGGATGTCGCCCTTGCTGTCGGCGATGACCTTGCCGTGCTCAGAGGACAGCAGTTCGGCGAGCTCCTGCATGCGGGCCTCCACCAGCCGCTTGAACTCAAACATCGCCCGGGCGCGACGCTGGGGGTTGGTGGCCGCCCAGGCCCCGTGAGCGCCAAGCGCCGCTTGGACCGCAGCATCCAGCTCCGCCGGCGTTGCCAGGGCCACCCGGGCCTGAACCTCGCCGGTATTGGGATTGAAAACCTCGCCATAGCGGCCGGAGGTGCCTGCGACGGACAGGCCGTCGATGAAGTGTGGGATCTCGCGCATGGGCAGGTTCTAGGCCGGGTTGGTCGCCCTGGGTAGGGGTGCGAAGACCGATCTCAGGCCGCGAATGCCGTCGCGACGCTCAACCTCTTGCACCCCATGCGCAGGCAAGGGCATCCTGGCGGTCATGAGCGTCGACCCAGAGGTGCTGCCGACGCGGCGGGCCTATCACGATCACATCGTCGATATCCTGATCGCCGAGCGCGCGCCCAAGCTCTCGGGCGGGTTGGCATGGCCGCTGATCCGCCCCCTGCTCTACCGCCTTCTGGACTACCGAAAAGCCCGGAAGATGGCCGACGACATTGCCCCCATGTCCGGCCGTCAGGCCCTGGAGCACGTTTCCGCCCTGCTGGAGGTGCGGGTTGCGGTGCGGGGCTTGGAGCGGGTGCCCGCCACGGGACGGGCAGTCCTGGTGTGCAATCATCCCACCGGCATTGCCGACGGCATGGCGGTCTATGATGCCCTGAAGGCCGTGCGCCCAGACATCTGCTTCTACGCCAACTCCGACGCCCACCGGGTCTCCCCAGGCTTTGAAGATGTGCTGATCCCGGTGGAGTGGCGGGAGGAAAAGCGCACGCGGGAGCGCACCCGCTACACCCTTGGCCTGACCCGGAAAGCCATGGAAGCCGAGCGGGCCCTGACCATCTTCCCCGCGGGTCGCCTGGCGCGCCGGGGTCTGGATGGCGGGTTGGTGGAGCAGGCCTGGATGAGCAGCGCGCTCTCCATCGCCCGCAAGTATGAGGCCCCGATCCTGCCCCTGCACCTGACGGGCCCCTGGTCGACCCTGTTTCACTTCTTCCACGGCTTTTCCGGCGAGCTTCGGGACATCACCCTGTTCCATGAGTTGCTGAACAAGCGCGGCGGCGATTTCCACCTGACCGTCGGCCCACCGGTGGCACCCGAGCGTCTCGACCCCGATGTCACCCGCGCCACCGAGCAGCTCAAGGCCTATGTCGAGCACGTGCTGCCCGCCCATTCCGACCAGGCCTTCGCATGATGCTTGCCCTGCCGGGGGTGATCGCCTTGGCCGACGAGGCCGCGACCTCCGCCCTGGGGACCGCCCTGGCTGGCAGCCTTCGTTCGGGCGAGGCCATCTGCCTGACCGGACCTTTGGGGGCGGGCAAGTCCACCCTGGCCAGGGCCTTGGTGCGCGCCCTGACCACGCCGCAGGAGGAGGTCCCCAGCCCGACCTTTACCCTGGTCCAGGTCTATGACGGGAAGGATCTCACCGTGGCGCACTTTGATCTCTACCGCCTGACCGATCCGGACGAGGCCTATGAGATCGGGCTGGATGAGGCCCTGGAGGATGGCGCGGTGCTGATTGAATGGCCCGAGCGGTTGGAGGGACGCCTGCCCCCGGACCGACTCGATATAGTGATAGGGTTTGAGGGGGCGGGGCGCTCAGCGCACCTGGTCCCGCACGGCGCGTGGAAGGGACGTGGGTTTGAGTTCTGATCGTGAGGCCATCAAGTCTGCTTTTCTCACCACCCACGGCTGGGGGGACGCCCGCCGCGTGCCCCTGAGCGGCGATGCCTCGACCCGCGCCTATGAGCGGATCCATCCTGCCACCGGGCCCAGCCTGATCTTCATGGATCAGCCACCCAATGCCGAGACCGCCCCTTGCGATCCTGACGCGTCGCCACAGCAGAGGGCGGCGGCCGGCTACAACGCCCTGGCCCGCTTGGCCGCCGGGCGGGTGGACGCCTTTGTGGCCGTGGCCGAGTGGCTCAAGGACCAGGGGCTATCGGCACCCGCCATCCTGGCTCATGACGCCACTCGGGGCCTGGCGGTGCTGGAAGACCTGGGGGACGATCTATTTGCGGTTCTGATCGAGGGCGGGCTCGACGAGGCCCCGCTCTATGATGCGGCCATCGAAGGTCTGGTGAGGCTGCACAGCTTGGTGCCACCCCAGGTCCTGACGGCGACTGGAATCGCCTGGCCGCTGCTGGACTATGACGAGGTCGCCCTGAAGACCGCCGGGGATATCCTGCCGGAATGGTTGCCGAGGCTGAAGCCCGAACTGGCCTTCGGTCCCGCAGCCTTGGCGGAGTGGGACAGTCTCTGGGCGCCGATCCGGGCGCGAGGTGCGGCCGGAGCCTCGGTCTTCTGCCACCGCGACTATCATGCCGAGAACCTGATCTGGCTGCCAGACCGCCAGGGCGCGGCACGGGTGGGGCTGCTGGACTTCCAGGACGCGGTCCGCGCCCACCCCGCCTGGGACCTCTCCATGTTGCTGCATGATGCCCGCCGGGATGTCTCAAAGGAGCGGGAGATCGCAGCCCTGGCCTACTATTTCAAACTCCGTCCCGACCTCCACCAGGCCCAATTCCTGGCCGACTACCATGCGCTGGGTGCCCTCAACATCGTGCGCATCCTGGGCATCTTCGCCCGCCTCGTGATCCGCGACGGCAAGCCCCGATACGCGGCCTTCATGCCCAGGCTCTGGGGCTATCTGGACACCTGCCTGGCCGATCCCGCCCTGAGCGGCCTTGCTGCCTGGTTCGACGCCCATGTGCCGGCGGGGTCGCGGACATGAGTGCCCCCTATGCCGGGCCCAAGATCGCCATGGTGCTGGCCGCCGGGATCGGCAGCCGGATGCGGCCCCTCACCGACGACCGCCCCAAGGCCCTGGTGCAGGTGGGGAGCAAGGCCCTGATCGACCATGTGCTGGATCGCCTGGAGGAGGCCGGGATCGAGACCGCCATCGTCAATGTCCACCACTTCGCCGACCAGATGGAGGCCCACCTGGCTGGTCGCACCAAGCCTGTGGTGGTGATCGCTGATGAACGGGCAGGCCTGCTGGATTCCGGCGGCGGCATCAAGAATGCCCGCCACCTGTTGGGGGAAGACCCCATCCTGGTGGCCAACATCGACTCCCTGTGGGTCGGCGGCCAGACCCCACCCCTGGAGGCGATGAAGCAGGCCTGGGACCCCGAGCGCATGGACATGCTGCTGTTGCTGGTGCCGCGCGACCAGGGGATCGGGCTGGAGGGTCCCAGGGGCTTTTCAATGGACGCGGAGGGCCGCATCACCCACATGGCCGACCCGGCCAATCCCGCCCCCCTGGCCAATATCGGCTTTCAGATCATGAAGCCCCAATTGCTGGACGATCAGCCCGACGGGGCCTTCTCCATCCTGCCCCTGTGGTGGTGGCTGCAGGGGGAGGGCCGCATCTTCGGCGTGGTGATGGACGCCTTCTGGCTGCACGTGGGCGATCCCGCCGCCCGCGATGCGGCGGAAGCCAGGTTGATGTGACCCAGCTTCCCCTGTTGGCCGGTCCGGGTCCCCGCTGGTTCAACATTCCCGCCCATCGACCCTTCGTTCATGACCTGGCGCGCGGCCTGTTTGAGGCCTTGACCCCGCTAGGTCCCCAGGCTCTGTCCCAGGCCGTGGTTCTGACCCCGACGCGCCGGGGTGCCCGGGCGCTCGCCGAGGCCTTCATTGTCGCCTCAGGGGGCCGCGCGGTCCTGCCGCCGCAGATCCGTACCCTTGGCGATCTGGACGAAGGAGAGCCGCCCTTTGAGCCTGGCGATCTGGCCATCGACCTGCCCTCGGCCATCGCGCCCCTGCGCCGCCGGTTTGAGCTGATCGCCCTGGTGAAGCGCCACGAGGCGGACCTCGGCCGCGATCTTGACGCCAGCGCGGCCCTGGAACTGGCCGATGCCCTGGGGTCCTTCCTCGACAGCCTGCAGATCGAGGAGGTCACCGCCAGGGGCGGGCTGGCCGATCTGGTGAGCGCCGACCTGGCCGAGCATTGGCGGGTGAGCCGGGTTTTCCTGGAGACCGCCCTGACCGCCTGGCCAGCGCGCCTACAGGAGCTGGGGGTGGTAGATGTCAGCGAGCGGCGGGTGGCCCTGTTGCGGGCCTTGGCGCAGAGTTGGGAGCGCAAGCCGCCGCAGGGCGTGCTGATCGCCGCAGGCTCCACCGGCACGGCGCCCGCCACCGCCGACCTGTTGCGGGTGGTCGCCAAGGCCCCCCAGGGCGCGGTGATCCTGCCGGGACTGGACGAGAGCCTGGCCCAGGACGCCTGGGAAAAGGTGGGAGAACAACATCCCCAGGGTGCCATGCGGCGGCTGTTGATCCGCTCCGGGATCGAGCGCGCTCAGGTGGCCCTGTGGCCGGCCTCCCGTCAGTTGGAGAGCCAGGGGCGTTGGCGTCGCCGGGTGATCAATGAGGCCCTGCGCCCGGCCGAGGCCACGGCCGACTGGCTGAGTGTCATCGAGGGCCTGAGGAGCGAAGGTGCTGAGGCCGGGATTGACCCCATCGCCGCCGGTCTGGAGGGCCTGAGCGCCGTCACGGCCCGGGACGAGGACGAGGCCGCCACGGTGGCCGCCCTGCTGCTGAGGGAGGCCCTGGAGACGCCGGGCATGACCGCAGCCCTGGTGGCCCCTGACCAGAACCTGGCCCGTCGGGTGGCCGCAAAGCTGGCACGCTGGGGGGTGGGGCCCGACTCCTCGGCCGGCGTGGCCCTGACCGGCAGTCCCTGCGGAGTCTTGGCGGTCCTGACGGCGCGGGCCGCAGCCGATCCCTTGGACCCGGCCACCCTACTGGCCATTGCCAAGCATCCCCTGGTGCGGCTCGGGCTCGACCCCGAGACCCTCGATCGTCAACGCCTGGCCCTGGAGTTCTACGGCCTGAGGGGACCGCGCAAGGCCAGTTGGCAGGCGCTTGAGGCCCAGATCCTGCGCGCCAGGCCCCGCCCCCGTGACCCTGATCCCCCCGATGCCCTGGCCCTGCTCGAACCCTTGCGCCGCGCGATGAGCGACCTGCTGGCCCCCTTCGGTGAGGCTGACGAGGCCATGCCCGCTGACGGTGCGCGGGTCCTGGCCCAGACGCTGGAGCGGCTGGCCGCTGATGGGATTGGCGGCACCGGCGACCTCTGGGCCGGGGCGGGCGGCGAGGCCATGGGCCGGCTGCTGGCTGGTCTGATGGCGGAGTCAGAAGGATCGCCCACCGTCAGCCGGCGGGGCTTTGCCGAACTGCTGTCGCGACTGATGGCCGGCGAGAGCCTGAGGATCGGGGGCGCAACCCATCCACGCCTGCGCATCCTCGGGGCCATAGAGGCCCGGCTGACCCGAGCTGACCGCCTGATCGTGGCCGGGCTTGAAGAGGGGGTCTGGCCCCAGGCCGCCACCCAGGACCCGTTCCTCTCCCGCCCTATGCGCCAGGCTCTGGGTTTGCCGCCACCGGAGCGGCGGGTGGGCCTGGCGGCCCACGACTTTGCCCAGGCCGCCTGCGCCCCGGAGGTGATCCTGCTACACTGTGAGCGTCGTGACGGCGGGCCGGCCGTGAAGTCCCGTTGGCTCTGGCGGCTGGAAACTCTGGCCCGGGGGGCCGGGATCACGCTGCCCGGCCACCCCCAGGTGCTGGACTGGGCGCGCAATCTAGACGCGGCCACCGGCTATGGCCCCGCCAAGCGCCCAGAACCCCGGCCCCCGGTGGCCGACCGGCCTCGGGTGATGGCGGTGACGCGGGTCGAGGCCCTGACCCGCGATCCCTATGCCGTCTGGGCCCGGGATATCCTGCGCCTCTATCCCCTGGAGCGCCCCGATGAGGCCGTCGAGGCCCGGGCACGCGGCACCGCTATCCACAAGGCCTTCGAGCGGTTCGCCGAGGCTCACCCCATCGATCTGCCCGCCGAGGCTGCCGCCATCTTCGCGGACATGTATCTCACCGCCCTGGTGGAGGCCGGAATGCCGGAGGAGGCCCTGGCACGGGAGAGCGCCCTGGCCCGCGAGGCCGCGCAGTGGGTTGCAGACTTGGAACGCCGGCGCCGGGCTGACGGCCGCACCATCCATGTGGAACTGAAGGGCGAGCTGACGATCACCGCGCCCGGCGGGCCGTTCACCGTCAATGCCCGGGCCGACCGCATCGAGCTTACCCCCGACGGCTATGGTCATATCCTCGACTACAAGACCGGCAAGGCGCCCACCAAGAAGGTGGTGGAGGCAGGGTTCTCACCCCAACTGACCCTGACGGCGGCGATCCTGGCCCATGGCGGGTTTCCATCCCTGGGTCGGCCCCTGCCGGGCGACCTGACCTATCTGGAGATCACCGGTCGCAAGCCCGCCGGTCGCGAGGAGACCCGCGCCACCGCCGGCGAAGTGAGCGAGGCGGCCGCGCGGACCGCTTTGGACGGACTTGGCAAGCTGATTGCCCGCTTCGACGACCCGACCCAGCCCTACCTGTCCCGCAGCGCCCCGCAGTTCGCGAAGACCTATGTCAGCGATTACGACCACCTGGCGCGGGTGTTTGAATGGACCACCAGCGGGGAGGAGGAGGGCGAGTGAGCGTCGTACCCTTCCCCTTCGATCCTCAGCGGATCGCTGCTGACCCGGAACTCTCGGCCTTCGTCACCGCCAATGCCGGCTCGGGCAAGACCAAGACCCTGATCGACCGCGTGGCGCGCCTGCTGTTGGCGGGTGCCGAGCCGGCCACCATCCTCTGCGTCACCTATACCAAGGCCGCCGCCGCCGAGATGCAGCGCCGGTTGTTTGGTCTGTTGGGGGACTGGTCGGTGTGCGACGACACCAGCCTCAGCCTGGCCCTGGCGACCCTGGAAGGGCGTCCGGTCACCACCTATGACGCCAAGCGGCTCTCCGACGCCCGCGCCCTCTTCGCCCGCGCCCTGGAAACCCCCGGCGGCCTGAAGATCCAGACCATCCATGCCTTTTGCGAAAAGCTGCTGCGGCGGTTTCCGCTGGAGGCCGGGGTTTCCCCCAGCTTCCGGGTGATGGACGACACCGCCTCTGCCGCCATCGCCGGGGCTGCACGTCGCGGGGTCGCGCGCTATGCTCTGAAGGGTGAGGGCGTGGTGGCCGAGGCCTATGCCCGGTTCTCCGTGGCCCTGGACTTCCAGAGTTTCCAATCGATGTTCGGGGCCTTTGAGACGGCGCGGGCCCGGCTGGTGGCCTATCTGGAGCGCACCGGCGGGTTGTCCGGGGCCGTGGCCGATATCTGGACGGTCTGCGGTTTTGACATGCCAACCGATCCCGACATCCTGGAGCAGGAGGCCCTGGCGACGCTGAACCTGCACACCTGGAGGGACGCGGCGAAGGTCCTGGCCCTTGGGGGCACGGCCGATGTCAAGTACGGCAAGGCCCTCGCCGCTGTGGCTGCCGATCCGACCCTTGCTGGCGCTCTGGCTGCCCTGTTCACCGAGAAGGGCGAAGGCACCCCAGCCACCTGGGTTGCCAAGACCAGCGGCTTGAAATCCCGTGACGATCTGCGCGCGGCTCTGCTCCACGAGCAAGACCAGCTTGAGGAGGCCCGCGCCTTTCGCCGCGCCGCCCAGGTGGCCCAGGACAGCACCTATGCCCTGGTCCTCGCAGACGCCTATCTGACCGCCTACGGACTTGAGAAGCAGGCGATGGGCGCGCTGGATTTCGCCGACCTGATCGAGAAGACCCGGGACCTGGTGGCGGAACGACCGGCGGCGGCCTGGGTGCTCTACAAGCTGGACGGGGGCATCGACCACATCCTGGTGGACGAGGCCCAGGACACCGCGCGCGACCAATGGTCCATTGTCAGATCCCTGGCCGGGGAGTTCTTCTCCGGCGCAGGCCTGCCCACCAAGGCCAGGCTGGCCCGCAACATGTTCGTGGTGGGGGATCAGAAACAGTCGATCTACTCCTTTCAGGGGGCGAGGCCCGAACTTCTGATCGAACAGTTCGAGTACCACCGGGAGCGGGCGACGGGGGCCGGCTTGCGGTTCGAGCGGGTGGACCTGTTGGACAGTTGGCGCTCGACCCCCCAGGTCCTGACCTTTGTGGATGCCGCCTTTGCCACCCCAGAGCTGGCCCAGGCCCTGCAACCCCGCACCGACGCCGCGCCCATCGCCCATCGGGCCAGACGCACCCAAGAGCCCGGCTGCGTGGATCTCTGGCCGCTGGAGCAGGAGGAAAAGAGTCCGGTCCGTGAGGCCTGGGACGCGCCCCTGGACCAGGAGACCCAGGGCTCTGCCAACAAGCGGCTGGCCGCCAGGATCGCTGGGGAGATCACAGCGCTGCTGGCCAGGGGCGACGCTGTCTATGACAAGGGATCTGCCACGCCCCGCCCGGCGCGGGCCGGCGATGTCCTGATCTTGGTGCGGCGGCGCAAGGCGCTGTTTGAAGAGATCCTGCGGGCTCTGAAGCGCGCCGGAATCCCGGTGGCCGGGGCCGACCGGCTGGCCCTGTCTGGGCATATCGTGTTTGACGACCTGTTGGCCGTGGCGCGGTTCTGCCTGTTCCCCACCGACGACCTGACCCTGGCCGCCCTGCTGCGAAGTCCCTTCTGTGACATCTCCGATGACAGTCTCTATGCCCTGGCCAAGCCGCGCGGTGACCAGAGCCTCTGGCAAACCCTGATCGCACGGGCCGGTGAGCGAGCCGAATGGGGGGAGGCCCACGGGTTGCTTTGTCAGGTTCAGCAAGAGGCTCGGGACCGCAGGCCCTTCGAGTTCTATTCCCGCCTCTTGGGCATGGCTGATGCCCAGGGCCGCTCGCAACGCCAGCGGCTCCTGACCCGCCTGGGGAGCGAGGCTCAGGACGCCCTGGATGAATTCCTCGCCCAGATCCTGGCCGCCGAGAACCGTGGAATCGAAGACCTGGAAAGCCTGACGGCGGCCCTGGCCAGCCTGGACATCATCGTCAAACGCGAGATGGAGGCGGGCCGTGACGAGGTTCGGGTCATGACCGCCCACGGGGCCAAAGGCCTGGAGGCCCCCATCGTCTTCCTGCCCGAGACCACCCTGTCGCGCACGGCGCGCGGCACGCCCCTGTTGGAGACGGCGGAGGGCGGCTTTCTGTGGAGCCCATCCCAGAGCGGGGACTGCGCGGCATCGGCCGAAGCCCGAGAGCTGCGGGCGCGCAAGGAGGACGAGGAGTCCTTCCGCCTGCTCTATGTGGCCCTGACCAGGGCCCGCGACCGGCTTGTGCTGTGTGGGCGGATATCGGCCAAGATCAATCTGGAAAACCTCAAGGGCTGGTGGGGTGCGCTGCGGTCCGCTTTTGAGCACGACAGCGTCATGCCCCACTGCCACACGGTTCGAGCCGGCGACCTGGATGTCCTGCGCTTTGGGCCCGACCCGCTGGCCTTGGGTCGCGGGCGCGATGCCAAGGTCCCAATCGCCCCCATCCCGGCATGGGCCAAGGTTCAGGCGGGACTAGAACCCCTCGCCCGCTATGCGTCGCCCTCGCAATTGGGGGAGGACGCGGTGGCACCCTCAGCCTCACCCCTGGCCGCCATAGGCGGCCTGGGCCGCTTCCGGCGCGGCGACCTGATCCACCGGCTGTTGCAGATCCTGCCTGACCTGGCCGCGCCCGAGCGCCCCGGTGCCGCCCTGCGGTTGCTGGCCCGCGAGCGCGACCTGACGCCCGATCAGGTGACGGAGATGGTTGCTGCGGCCCTGGGGGTGCTTGAGGACAGTCGATTTGCCGAGGTGTTCGGGCCGGGCAGCCGCGCCGAGGTGGCCCTGGCCGGGTCAGCTTTGGCCCTGCCACAGGGCCTGGCCATCTCTGGCCGAATTGATCGCCTGGTGGTGCTGGACAACCGGGTCCTGGTGGTGGACTTCAAGACCAACCGCCCCTCGCCCGACAGGATTGAGGACGCCGACCCAGCCTATCTGCGGCAGATGGCCCTCTATGTTGCGGTCCTGGCCGACATCTTCCCGCAACACGTCATTGAGGCGGCTCTGGTCTGGACCGACGGTCCCAAGCTGATGGCGATCCCAGAATTACTCATCAAGCAAACTCTTGCCGACCTGGGCCGGGCCGGTTGATACCAGGGTCGACGAGGCCTATCTGCCAAATCAACACTGCGGGACGGGTCGCAGGCGAGACAAGGAACATCTGATGAGCACGGTCGCAGTCACCGACGAGTCCTTCGACAAGGACGTCCTGCAATCTTCCAAGCCGGTGCTGGTGGACTTCTGGGCCGAGTGGTGCGGTCCCTGTAAGCAGATCGCCCCGGCCCTGGAGCAGATCGCCGCCGAGATGGGGGCCCAGGTCACGGTCGCCAAGCTGAACATCGAAGACAGCCCCACCACCCCCTCGCGCTATGGCGTGCGCGGCATCCCCACCATGATGCTGTTCAAGGACGGCCAGATGGCTTCGATGAAGGTCGGGGCCATGCCCAAGCAGAAGATCATCGACTGGCTCAACGAAGCCGGGGTTTAGTATCCGCCCTCCCCTTCATGGGGAGGGTAAGTTTCACAGCGCCCCATAGGCCTGCAGCGTTCGCAGGGCCGCGACGGTCACCACGCCGCGAAATTCCAACTGCGGACCCGGTCCCACCGTCTCCCAACTGATCGGCCAGCCGCCGTCGTCGGCCTGCCGTGCCGCGAGTGCCGCCAGGTGGCGGCCCAGCACATCAGTGGCGAACAGCTTGTGGCAGAAGCTGGTGGGTGAAGGTGCCCAGTCCAGGGGCTTCTTCACATAGCCGACGGCGTCAGCGTCCAGCTCCACCAAGGCCGGAATACGCCTGGCCAGATCACCGAGCGCCGACTGGGCGCGCGGTTGGTCAGACGCGTGCTCCAGGAAGGCGATCATCGGCATCAGGTCGTGGAACTTCGTCGTCTGTGAGGTTTCGATCACCGACCAGCAGAAGGCTTCACCGCGCGCCACCCAGGGATGATGGATGCCATGCTTCAGGAGCAAGCCCACGAGGGCCGCCGTGGGGTTGATGTCGGCGGGCGGCTGCAAGTCCTCCACCGTCCACCAGGGGGCATGCGGGCTGGCGTTCACGCTGGGCAGGGCAAAGGGCACGCCGCCCTGCCCCGTGGCAATGCTGGCCAGCCAGTCACAGACGCGGCCCGCCAATAGCGGATCAAAAGCGTCCACGGCATCCAGGGTTTCAAAGGCGATCTGGACATCAACCGGCTGGCTGGCGGGATCACGCTTGTCGGGCTCCAGGGCCGATCCGAAGCCACCGTCGCGCCCTTGATAGGCCAGGAGGGCGCGAACCACCGGCTCAGCCGAAGCCCCCTCGAAGTGGTACTCAAACAGCCGTCGTTCCAGGAGCCGCCCATTGCGGAGGAGGAAGTCGCGGGCGCGGGACAGGGCAGCGGACATGGCGGTGATCCTGTAGAATAGGAACAAACATAGAACAATCCAAGCGCCTCTTACAAGTCGGCGTCAGGTCGGCCAGGTGTCCTGACTTAGGGCCAGGACCTCACCGGCAAAGTGCAGGCCACCGCAGATGATGAGGTGAGGCGCGGGGCCGGGGACATCCAGGGCCAGCCGGGTCGCGGTGGTGACGTCGGGGGCGGTCTCGGCGGTGATGCCGGCCTGAAGGGCCGCCGCCGCCAGGTCATGCGGGCTAAGCGCTGTGGAGGACTCAAAGGTGGTGGCGATCACCCGGGCACCCAACCGGGCCAGGGGTTGGAAGAAGCCCACTGAGTCCTTGCGGGCATATTGGGCGACCACCAGGGTGACGGGCCTGCCATCGCGGGCGGCCAGGCGCTCTACGGTTTCCGCCAGGGCGCGGCCGCCGTGGGGATTGTGCGCCCCGTCCAGCCAGAGATCAGCACCTCTAGCCTGGGCCAACGCCCCCAGCGGGCCAGCGGTCAGGCGTTGGAACCGGGCCGGCCAGATCGCACCGGCTACGCCCTTGGCCAGGGCCGCCTCGTCGATGCGGGGATCGCCCCAGGTCAGCATGGCCACCACGGCCAGGGCGGCGTTTCCCACCTGGTGGGGACCAAACAGGGCCGGCAGGGGCAGGTCCAGCAGGCGATCTGGAGCCTGAACCAACATGCGGCCATTCTCCTCCCAGGCATCCAGGTCCCGGCCCATGGCCAGCATGGGGGCGTGAAGCATGTCAGCCTCGCGCTCGATCACCTCGAAGGCCTCCGGGGCCTGGCGGGCCACCACCACAGGCCGACCGGTCTTGATGATGCCGGCCTTCTCCCAGGCGATCTTGTGCAGTTCCGGCCCCAGCATCTCCAGGTGGTCGTAGTCCACCGGGGTGATAATGCAGACCGCAGGAGCCTCGAACACATTGGTGCAGTCAAAGCGGCCCCCCAGCCCGACCTCGATGACGCACAGATCCGCCGGGGTTTCGGCGAAGGCCTTCAGGGTCATGGCCGACATGATTTCGTTGAAGCTGATGGCCTCGCCGTCGTTGAGGGCGATTGAGGTGTCGATCAGGTCCCGCAGCTGGGCCTCGCCGATCAGATCACCCGCCACCCGGATGCGTTCGGCAAACCGCACCAGGTGGGGTGAGGTCAGGACATGGACCTTCAGGCCCGCAGCCTCGGCGATGGCGCGGAGATAGGCGGTGGTGGAGCCCTTGCCGTTGGTGCCAGCCACATGGATCACCGGCGGCAGATGATCCTGGGGCCGGCCCATGGCCTCCAAAAGGCGCAGGACCCGTCCGGTGGACAGGTCGATCAGCGAGGGAAAGCTTTCGCGCAGCCGCGCGATCATCGCGTCGAAGGCGCGGATCTCGTCATACATGGTGTCGGGCCTGGGGAGGGCTGAAGGGGATCAGGCGGCTTTGGAAGCGTCGCGCCCCATCATCAGGGTCTTGAGGATCGACCCCAGGACGGTGGTGAGTTCACTGCGCGCCACCACCCGGTCGACCATGCCACGTTCCACCAGGAACTCGGCGCGTTGGAAGCCGGCGGGCAGGGTCTCGCGGATCGACTGCTCGATGACGCGGCGACCGGCAAAGGCGATCATGGCATTGGGCTCGGCCAGATGCACATCGCCCAACATGGCATAGGAGGCGGTAACGCCGCCGCTGGTGGGATCGGTAAGAACGACAATGTAGGGCAGACCGGCTTCCTTGACCTCATTGACCGCTACGGTGGTGCGGGCCAGCTGCATCAGCGACAGCGTCCCCTCCTGCATCCGGGCGCCGCCCGAGGCGGTGAAGATCACGAAGGGAACCTGAAGCCGCACGGCTTCCTGCGCCGCAGTGATGAAGGCCTCGCCAGCAGCCATGCCCAGCGAGCCGCCCATGAAGGCGAAGTCCTGCACCACCACCACACAGGGCTGGCCCTTGATGGTACCAAAGGCGATGGCCATGGCATCCACTTCGCCAGTGGCCTTACGCGCGGCCTTCAGGCGGTCGGGATAGGAGCGGTCGTCCGGAAACTTCAGCGGGTCTTCCACCACCGTGGGCGATGCGATCCGCTCATAGGCACCGTCATCGAAGGTGTAGCCCAGGCGCTGGGCCGCGCCGATCCGCATGTGATTGCCAGACGGGGTGACCCAGAGGGCCGCCTCCAGATCCGAGCGATAGATCATCTCGCCGGTGTCGGGGCACTTGACCCACAGGTTCTCCGGGGTCTCCCGCTTGGCCACCAGATTGCGCACGCCGGGCGCGATCTTGGCCAACCAGCCGCCGCGCTCCTTGGGCGTCGCCACGCTGGGGGGCTTACGGGATTTGTCGTTTCTGTGCTCGGCCATCGCCATGGGTCTACACCGTCGGGCTTTCGACTCGCGCCAAGTGCACAGCCTTAGCCAAGGATTCAACTTTGGAAAGCACCCGAGCGGTCACGGTTTCGTTCATTGCCAGGGCACCGGCAATCTCTTCCACCAAGGCCGAGCCAACCACCACGCCGTCAGCGACCCGGGCCACGGCGGCGGCGCGCTCTGGGGTCTTGATGCCAAACCCCACGCAGACGGGCAGACCACTGGCCGCACGCACTCGCACCACCTGGGGGGCCACCACGGCGGCATCGGCTTCCTTGACCCCGGTCACACCCGCCACTGAGACATAGTAGGCAAAGCCCGAGGTCCGGCGCGCGATCACCTTAAGCCGCGCATCGTCGCTGGTGGGGGTGGAGAGCAGCAGCAGGGATAGGTGTTCGGCGTCCAGGGCGTCGGCCAGGGGATCGGCCTCCTCTGGCGGAATATCCACCACGATCAGGCCGTCGGCACCGGCAGCGGCGGCATCCCGCGCGAAGACCTCGAAGCCCCTGTTTATCAAGGGATTTGCATAACCCATGAGGATGATGGGGGTGGTCTGATCGCCCTTACGAAACTCCGCGATCATCGCCAGGGTCCTGGTCAGGGTCATACCCTTGTCCAGGGCGCGCAGGGCGGCGCGCTGGATCGGCGGGCCCTCGGCCATGGGATCGGAAAACGGGAACCCCACCTCGATCAGGTCGGCACCGGCGGCCGGCAGGCCCTTGAGGATCTCCAGGGCGGTGTCGTAGTCCGGATCGCCGGCCATGACATAGGCCACGAAGGCGGCTCGGTTCTGGGCCTTGAGGGCCGCAAACCGGGCGTCGATGCGCGCCTTGGTCAAATCTCCATCCCCAGGTGAGCGGCGACGGTGGCCACATCCTTGTCGCCGCGGCCCGACAGGTTCAGCACGACGATCCCGCCCTTGCCCACCTCGGTGGCGATGTCGGCCAGGCGCGCCAGGGCGTGGGCTGATTCAATGGCCGGCAGGATGCCCTCGAGTTCCGCGCACAGCTTGAAGGCCTCGAGGGACTCCATGTCAGTGGCGGTCATGTAGCGGGCCCGGCCGACGTCGTGCAGCCAGGAATGCTCCGGCCCGATGCCGGGATAGTCCAGGCCCGCCGAGATGGAGTGGGCTTCGGTGATCTGCCCGTCGGGGTCCTGGAGCAGATAGGTCATGTTACCATGCAGGACGCCAGGGCGACCGCCATTGATAGCCGAGGCGTGGCGTCCGGTGTTCATGCCCTCGCCGGCCGCTTCGTCACCGCTCAGGGCGACGCACTCGTCATTGAGGAAGGGATGGAAGATGCCAATGGCGTTGGAGCCGCCGCCGACACAGGCCACGACGGCATCGGGCAGGCGGCCCTCGACCTCCAGGATCTGGGCGCGGGTCTCGTGACCGATCACCGACTGGAAGTCGCGGACCATCTGGGGATAGGGGTGCATGCCCGCCGCCGTCCCGATCATGTAGTAGG
>JANPAO010000293.1:0-2483 GCA_031429955.1 Phenylobacterium sp.
GCCCGACCTGCTCTCCTATGCGGAGTTGCAGAAGATGCTGAAGGATCTCGGCCCCGATCAGAAGAAGCTGGTGGAGGACCTGGTGCCCCAGGTGGTCTCGGCCACCACCATCCAACGGGTGCTGCAGGCCCTGCTGCGCGAGCGGGTGTCGATCCGCGACCTGCCGTCGATCCTGGAGGGGATCGGCGAGGCTGCGCCCCACACCCAGTCCATCACCCTGCTGGTGGAGCAGGTGCGCGGGCGGCTGGCCCGGCAACTCTCCTTTGCGCACCGAGGTGAGGATGGGGCCCTGCCGATCATCACCATGTCGGCGGAATGGGAGAACGCCTTCCACGAGGCGCTGATCGGGCCTGGCGACGACAAGCAACTGTCCCTGGCACCTTCGCGTTTGCAGGAGTTCATTCGCGGGGTCCGTGACGCCTTCGAGCGCGCCGCGCTGAACGGCGATTCGCCTGTTCTACTCACCAGCCCCCAGGTCCGACCCTATGTGCGGTCGATTATTGAGCGGTTCCGAGGCCAGACCCCGGTGATGAGCCAGAACGAAGTTCACCCCAAGGCCAGGCTGAAAACGGTCGGCACGATCTGACGCCGAATGCGGTCCTCCGGGTGCCACATAACACAGGGGACGTTGCAGGCGCGCTTTTCGACTGGTAGCGGTTTCGCCAACGGAGCGATTTTCGGCTCCGAGCTTGGATATCGCATGCGACCCTCCAAACCCACCTCTCGGCGCGGACCCGGCGCGGTCCTGTTCTGGGACCTGCTGACCTTTGAGCGGCTAATGACCAATCAGGTCATCCACTTGATCTATTGGGCCGGACTTGGGGTGATCGCCCTGATCGCCTTTGGGTTCATCGGCACGGCGGTGGGGGTGGCGCTGCGGGAAGAGCTGTTCATGGGCATCCTGCTGGCCATCAGCGTTCTGATGGGAGGCTTCCTGGTGGTGGCGGCGCTGGTGCTGTTGTGGCGGTCCTTCTGCGAACTCTATGTCGCCCTGTTCCGGCTGAGCGACGACCTGCACGCCATTCGCCAGGCCACCGACGCCGAGAACTCCGTTCGTCCACCGCCGCCACCGCGCTGACCTCGAGCGGAACCCACGCCACCAAACACTGCGGATTTGAAGTTGTTGGGCGCTCACGTAGGGACATGATCGTGAGTGGCGGTGCCCTGCCCGCATGCCAGCCGATCTAGGCGTAGAGCGGCGCTCACAAACCTGCTGATTTTGGACAATTAACTTGCCAACTGCAGCACAATTGTCCATATATGGACAGTGCTACAAACCCCCGTTGAAATCCTGCACGACTTAGCCGGGCGCATCAAAGCGCGCCGCATCACCCTAGGCTGGCCGCAGATAGAAGCCGCGCAGCGCGCCGGCGTCGCCTATCGAACCTGGAGACGGTTGGAGACCGAGGGTCAAGCGTCGCTGGAGGATGTGGTCAAGGCCGCCGTCGCCCTGCGCTGCGAGGAAGCCTTGGCGGCCCTCTTTCCCCAACCCGCGGCAAGCAGCCTCGATGTGCTACTGGCGCAACAGGCGGCCAGAGCGGCGACGCGGCCTGCGCGGGTTCGGGCACCTCGGTCGCGCCCAGCCCAGACGCCGCGCTGATGAAGCTTACGCCCGGGACACCGTTGGGCGCCAGCCTGGCCTTTCGCGACGACAAAGCGGCCCTCCCCGTCGGCCGCCTGGCCATGGCCGGCGGCTTGGCGCAACTGGAGTGGTCGCCCGAGCTGGTGACAGCGCCCCTGCCGGTCTCAGCCCTGCTCTACCCAACTGAACCGGGCCTGCATCCCGCACGCGGCCGGGACTTTGAGGGTCTGCACGGTTTTCTTTCCGATAGCCTGCCGGAAGGCTGGGGCCATCGGGTCATGCGGCGGCGCTTGAGCAAACTCGGCGTCAGCATCGACACCCTGAGCCCCCTCGATCGCCTGGCGCTGGTGGGCGACCACGGTCGCGGCGCCCTCACCTATCGGCCGGCGACCGCGCCGCGCCCAGAAGTCGAGAGCCTCGACCTCGACCTCCTGGCCGCCGAGTCAAGCAAGATCCTCGCCGGCAACGAGGGCGAGCTCGCCGACACCTTGGCCACCCTGGCCGGAGGTTCAGGTGGTGCGCGGCCCAAGGTTCATGTCGGTCTCGACCCCGAAGGCCGGATCGCGGTCTCCCAGGGCGAAGCCGCAGCCGGCTGCCCGGCCTGGATCGTCAAGTTTGCCGCGACCAATGATCCACCCGACATCGGTCCGATCGAGGCGGCCTACGCGGCCATGGCCGTAGCCGCCGGCCTGGACATCGCGCCCTATCGTCTACTGCCCTCCAAAACAGGCCCCGGCTATTTCGCGACCCGCCGGTTCGACCGACCGCGCCCCGGTCAGCGCCTGCACATGGTCTCGCTGAGCGGCGCCGTGGAGGTGCCCTGGCGTATGCCGGCGAGCTACGACCTGTTCCTGCGGGCGACCCAGGCCATCACGCGCCATGCTGACGACCTGCACGCCGC
>JANPAO010000294.1:0-4969 GCA_031429955.1 Phenylobacterium sp.
GGTCGAGGTGGCCCCCAATGCCCGTGCCCTGGCCGTGGCGCAGGACCGGGTTGAGGAGAAGACCTTCCTGAATGCTGCCGGGGTGGCCACCGTCGCTTTCCTTGCCGCCGACAGTGCAGAGAGCGCCGCCGCCGCCGCCGCCCAGTTGGGGGCCCCGTGTCTGATGAAAACCCGGCGCGATGGCTATGACGGCAAGGGCCAGCTCTGGGTCGAGCATGCCGCAGGGGCCGCTGCCGCCTTTGAGACCTTGGGTGACAGGCCGGTGATCCTGGAAGCCCCCGCGAACTTTGTTCGAGAACTGTCGGTGATCGCCGCCCGGGGCCGTGAGGGGGAGTTGGCCATCTATCCCCTTGCCGAAAACCATCACGAGAGCGGCATCCTCCGTCGCAGCGTCGCCCCGGCCCGGATCAGCCAGGCTCTGGCCGAGCAGGCTGAGCGGATCGCCGCCCAGATCCTGACCGGCCTGGACTATGTCGGCGTGGTGGGGATCGAGTTGTTTGAGCTGGCCGATGGTCGCCTGCTGGTCAATGAGATCGCGCCCAGGGTCCACAATACCGGCCACTGGACCATGGACGGTTGCGAGGTGGATCAGTTCGAGCAACACATCCGCGCTATCGCGGGCTGGCCCCTGGGCCCCACCTCAGCCATTGCCCGTGTGGAGATGCTGAACCTGCTGGGGGACGAGGTCGAAACCTGGCGCAAGCTGGCCGGAGAGCCCGAGACCCGCCTGCACCTCTATGGCAAGCGGGACGCCAAAGCCGGCCGCAAGATGGGCCATGTGAACCGCGTCGGTCGCCTGGCGGACGAGCGGCGCTAGGGGCTAGGCTTCGTTCGGGATGGCTGAGAGCGCTTCTTCCAGTTCCAGGAAGCTGGGCTGTGACCCGGAGGGCACGCTGCCGCGGCCGATCTCGACGGAAATCTGCGCGGCATTGCCGTGCAGGTGGGCCACCAGGACCGACTGGATGATCTTGTAGTAGGACCCCTCCTCTTCGATGATGTCCTTCAGCCGCGCGGCGAAGGGACCCACCAGCCCATAGGCTAGGAACACGCCGAGGAAGGTACCCACCAGGGCACCCCCGATCATGGTTCCGAGAACTTCGGGGGGCTCGGTGATCGAACCCATGGTTTTGATCACCCCCAGAACGGCGGCCACGATCCCCAGGGCGGGGAGGGCGTCGGCCAGACTCTGCAGCGCGCCCGCCGGGGCTAGAGCCTCGTGATGGTGTTTCTCCAGTTGCTTCTCCATGGCGTCCTCGACCTGGTGGGGGTCCTCAAGGTTCATGGTCATCATCCGCAGGGTGTCGCAGATGAAGTCGACGGCGAAGTGGTCCTTGGTCACCTTGGGGAAGCGCGAGAAGATCGAGGACTCCTTGGGGTTCTCGATATGACTCTCCAGGGCGATGACGCCCTTGGACTTCATGGTCTTTGTCAGCAGGAACAGGAGAGAGAGAAGGTCGCGGTAGTCGACAGCCTTCCACTTGGGACCTGCGAACACCTTGGCCAACCCGGCTCCCGACCCCTTCACCACGGTCATGGAGTTGGAGATCAGGAAGCTGGCGATCCCGGCCCCGCCGATGGCCATCATTTCGTGCGGGGTGGCATGGATGATCACGGCCATGTTGCCGCCTGAGATCAGGTAGCTGCCGAACACCATACCAAAGAGCAGCACGACGCCGATGATCTGAAACATGAATTGCGGTCCTAGGGCGAGTTCGCGCAGAGCATCCCCGTTAATGCTTAATGCTCGGTGAGGATTTAGGGGTTTCGTCCCGGCTCGGCAGGGCTTAACAGCCGACCATGTCCACGCCGCAGTCGGTTCCCGTCAGCCTGCCCAAGGCCTCGTTTGCGATCATCTTCGGGGTGTCTCTGGTGACGGCCATGGGCAATACCGGGATGATCTCGGTGCTGCCGGCGATCGGCCGATCCATCGGCATTCCCGACTATATGGTGGCCGGTGTCTTCTCCCTCTCGGCCCTGCTGTGGGCCGGCTCTTCGCCCTATTGGGCGAGGGCCTCGGACAGGTATGGGCGCAAGCCCTTGATGCTGGTGGGCCTGACGGGGTTCGCCATCTCGATGGCCGCCTGCGCTGCGGTGGTGAGCGCAGGTCTGCACAAGCTGGCCGCACCCATGGTGATCTTTGGCCTGTTCCTGTTGGCCCGTGCCCTGTTTGGTCTGTTCGGTGCCGCCTCCAACCCCGCCACCCAGGCCTATGTGGCCGAGCACACCCCGGTGGAGGAGCGGACCAAGGCCATGTCGAGCCTGGCCGGCGCCTTTGGCCTGGGGACGGTAATCGGCCCGTTCTTGGCCCCGCTTTTCATCCTGCCGATCCTGGGGCTCGCAGGTCCGATGTTCGCCTTCTCGCTGATCGCCCTGGTCATGCTGGTGGTGGTCTGGAAGCGGTTACCGGAAAGCCAGCACATGCCGGTCCAGCCGGTGATCATGGACCCGGTGCCTGGTGCCGCGGGTGAGGCCAAGGCGAGCCCAATGTGGCGCGACCCCCGGATCACCCCCTTCCTGATCTACGGCTTTGTCGTTTCTGTCTGCCAGACGGCCCAGGGTCAGACCCTGGGGTTTCTGATCATCGACAAGCTCGGCATGTCTCCCATGCAGGCCCAGGGCTTCATCGCCATCGCCATGATGTTCGGAGCCGTGGCCGGTCTCCTGGCCCAGTGGGGGATCATCCGGATGTTCGAAATGACCCCGCGTCAGCTCATGCGCTGGGGCGTGGCGGTGGCGGCCCTGGGCAATCTGATCGTCGCCTTCCAGCCGACCTATGCCGCCGTGGTGGCGGGCTATGCCATCTCAAGCCTCGGGTTTGGCCTGGCCAGGCCTGGGTTCACCGCTGGATCCTCCCTGGCCGTGGGGATGCATGAACAGGCCCGGGCCGCCGGGGCCATCGCGGCGGTCAACGGCGTCAATGTGGTCCTCGCCCCGCTGTTTGTGCTGCTCTACGAGCAGATCGCCTCGGCACCATTTGTCCTCAACATGGTCATGATGCTGGCGATGCTGGTCTATGCTTTCCGCAATCCTCAACTGGCCACCGCCGATCCCAAGCCCGCCACCCAAGCAGACTCGGTTATCGCGACCTTGGAACGCGGTGACGACGGGTCGCTTTGATGGGCCAACGGCCCATGCCGGGCGGCTTCAGAGGATGTTGGCCTCGGCCTTCAGCCGCCCCACCATGTCCAGGGACAGGTAGCCGTCGGCGGTGAAGCCGCGCGACTTCTGCCAGGCGCGCAGGGCGTTGCGGGTATTGACCCCCACGACCCCGTCCGGCTGACCAGGATCAAAGCCCAACTGGGCCAGCGCGCGCTGGGTGACGATCCGGTCTCCGAGGGACAGGGCACTCTCATAGGGCCAAGCCTTCACCAGCCGACCCGAACCCCCGAACCGGTCCGCCAACAGACCCACCCCAAGGGCATAGGTGGTGGCGTTATTGTACTTTCGGATGACGAAGTGGTTCGGGAACAGCAGGAAGATCGGACCCTGGGCACCCGTCGGCGCGATCAGCATGGCCTTGGCTGCCTGGTCGACGCCGGTCCACGGCAGGCCATCGGCGCGGCGCACCCCAAGGGCTGCCCACCAGTCGGGGGTCTCGCGGGGCCCCTCGGTCAGGCTGTAGTCGAAGCCCTGCGGCACGGTGACCTCGCGGGCCCAACTCTCCCCCCTCTGCCAGCCCCCTCGGGCCAGCAGATTGGCGGCCGAGGCCAGGGCGTCGGGGGCTGAGCCCCAGACATCGCGCTTGCCATCATCGTCCCCATCCACAGCGGTGGCCAGGAAGCTGGTGGGAATGAACTGTGTCTGGCCCATGGCCCCGGCCCAGGACCCACGCAGCCGCGCCCGGGGAAACTCCCCAGAGCCGATAATCCGCAGGGCCGCCATCAGCTGATCCTCGGCAAACTGCCGCCGGCGGCCCTGGGCCGCCAGGGTGGCCATGGAGCGTATGACGTCGAAATCGCCCATCACGGCGCCAAAACCGGTCTCCATGGCCCAGATGGCCATCAGTATGTCTCCGGGCACCCCGTACTTCGCCTCGATCTCTGAGAGGAAGACCGCGATGGCAGGCTTACGTCGTGCGGCGATGGCCACCCGGTCCTCGCTGACGACCCCCTTGATATAGTCCCCGAAAGGCTTGGCGAACTCCGGCTGCCGCGTGTCGAGGCTGTTGACCCTAGGATCGGGGGTGAGGCCCGCGAGCTCCCGGTCCAGAAGGGCAGCGGGAAGGCCCGCGCGGACGGCGCGAGCGTAGAACTCGCGAGACCAGCCGTCGAAGGTCGAGTCCCCAGACCGGGTGGGTGCCACCACCGGCTCGGGTTGCTGCGGCGTCGGGGCGGGCGGGGTCGGGCTGACGCTCGGCACCAGATTGGCCGAGGGGTCGGCACAACCGGCCAGCAGCAGGACAACAAAGGAACGACGATCCATCGGCGCAATCTACCCGCGCCGGGTCCCCAGGTTCAATCACAAGCCCGTCAGGGGGGAAACAACCCCAACCTGGATCGAGCCCTGAACAGCCTGCACGGCACGTTGACTCAATCCCCTCGGCCCCGTATACGCGCCGGCTCTTGTAGACATCCCGGGCGAGAGCCTGGATTTTAAGAAGATACGGTCATGAAGGTTCGAAGCTCGCTTAAGTCGCTCAAGACGCGTCACCGCGACTGCAAGCTCGTGCGCCGCAAGGGCGTCGTCTACATCATCAACAAGACCAACCCGCGCTTCAAGGCCAAGCAAGGCTAAGGACGCCGAGGTTTCAGATGCCCAAGGCGGTCATCTGGGACATTGGAAATGTGGTGGTTCGTTGGAACCCGCGGACGCTCTATTCAAAGATCTTCCCGGAACCGGTCGCTTGCGACCCGTTTTTGGGGTCGGTCTGTACCAAGGTCTGGGACCACCACCACGACCAGGGGATCAGCTTCGCCGCCCATCGTGGGCCGCGAGTCGCGCCAAATACGGAGTTCCGCGCCGAGATTGT
>JANPAO010000295.1:0-2646 GCA_031429955.1 Phenylobacterium sp.
GATCTTGCAGCCGATCATGTCGTGGTTGCGCCACTTGGCCCGCACCAGAAACACCTCACCGTCGGGGATGTGCAGGATGGTCAGGGCCTTGGGCAGGGGCAGCAGGGCGGGGATTTCCAGCTTCAGGCCACTGAGGCTGACGTCGCGCATCGTGGCGTCCCACCAGGAGGCCAGGTCAGGGCCATAGAAGACTCGCACGCGGTCGCTGACCGCCGAGCGGGTTTCGATACGACGGTCAGTCCAGGAGGCAGCTTGCGACATGACGGTGCTTGTAACCCAAGGATGCTAAATTTTTCTAAGTCTCGGCTTGAGGTGGTTTGTGAAACCGGGCCATTGAGGCTGGGGGAGGGGCTGCGCACCCATGTTTCATGTCGTCTACTGCTTTGACCATAACTACCGGCAGCACTTCGGCGCCTCGGTCACATCCCTGCTGTTGAACTATCGCGGGCCGGGCGACGGCCTCTGTATTCACATGGTCACCGACAGCACCGACGCCCAGTTGGAGTCCCGCCTCGAGACCCTGCGCAGGGCCTTCAAGGCCCGATTTGAGCTGCATGTGGTGGACGCCGCCCAGGTGGCAGAGATCGCGACCCTGCCCCTCAACGCACAGGTGGCCAAGCACATCACCACCTCCACCTATTTTCGTCTGCTCGTGCCGCAACTGTTGCCCGCCGAGGTCGAGCGCATCCTCTATCTGGACTCCGACACCATCATCATCGGCGATATCCGCAAGCTCCTGACCTTCGACCTTGGGGGCCACTGCATCGCGGGAGTTCAGGACACTGACGAGGATCGGTTTCAGAAATTCGAGAACTACCACCAGTATATCAATGCCGGGGTCCTGCTGATGGACCTCAAGAAGTGGCGGGCGATGGACTATACCCGGAAATGTTTCGACTTCGGTCGGCAGCCATCCCGGAATATCATCTACGCCGACCAGTGCATCATCAACTCGGTCCTGGCTGACGACCTCACCAAGCTGCCGCCCCGCTGGAACCGCTTCATCCGGGGTGCCACCAAAATTGTGACCGCCACACCGCCGGTCTCGGCCTCAGAGGACGCGCGGATCGTCCACTATGTTGGGGCCGAAAAGCCTTGGCAGGCTTGGTGTACCTCGCCTGATCCCGAGTACTACTGGACCTATGTCACCGCTTCGCCCTGGAAGGGCGCGGCCCCGGTGGCGCCGGTGACGGTCAACCAGCATCACAGTATGGCCAGGAAACAGATGGCCGCCGGAGACTTCGAGCAGGCCGGTGAGAGCTATGAGCGGGTGGTCACCCACCTGTTGGCCAAGTCTGTCACCCGCAACTCCCAGGCCGCATGGCACGCCAATAGGGACCCTCAGCCTTGAACCACGTCGCCTACTGTTTTGATGCCAACTATCAGCAGCACTTCGGAGCCGCGGTGGTGTCTCTGCTGGAGAGCCAGGCCCATCAGGCGCAAACCCTCCATATCCACATCGTCACCGACATTGCCGAGCCCGCCTTTGCCGACAAGATCGCTGCCCTGGCCGCGGCCACCAGGGCGACCCTGCAGGTCCATCCTGTGGACCTGGAACGCCTGAAGGGCCTCGCCGACCTTCCCACCAACACCGAGTTCATCCGGCACCTCAACGCCTCAGCCTATTTTCGCCTGATGTTGCCCGACATCCTGCCGGCCAGCCTGGAGCGGGTGCTCTACCTGGATACCGATACCCTGGTGGTGGGTGACCTGACGCCGCTGTTTGAGGCCGATCTGAAGTCCGCCGCTGTGGCCGCCGTCGAGGACCTTGGAGCCACCGCGCTGAAGGGGATGTTCGGCTATCAGCACTACATCAATTCGGGCGTCCTGGTTCTCGACCTGGCGGCCTGGCGCGCCCGGAACTACACCCAACGATGCCTGGACTATGCCGCGACCCACCCCGAACGGGTGGTCTATGCCGACCAGTGCTGCATCAACAATGTGCTGATGGGCGACATGGTCTTCCTGTCGCCCAAGTGGAATCGCCAGGTGCGCACCGCCTCCTCCAGGGTCCCGGCCACCCCGCCGGTGACCCAGGCCGAGGACGCCCGCATCCTCCATTTCGTGGGCGGCAACAAGCCGTGGCAGGCCTGGTACATGGAACCCCCCGGGGCCCTCTACTGGCACTATCTGGAGCGCTCCCCCTGGCGCGGCGCGGTGCCCTCAGCCCCGGTCACGGTGGACGACAACCGCCTCTGGGCCCGCAAGCTGGCCACCGAGGGCCGCTACCTGGAAGCCTGCCAGCTCTATGAAGACGTGGTCACCTACCTCCTGGCCAAGTCCGAACGCCGCGAAGCCGAGGCCAAACGCGCGGCGGCCGCTGCGGCGGGGCGGTAACGACCAAGGATATTACGATATTACGGTGACAGTTGCAATAACCCCCATACCACAGCCTTGCTGTGCCACATGGCCCGTCTGTCCCGTGTTGTCATTCCCGGCATTCCCCACCACGTCACCCAGCGGGGGAACCGGCGCGAGCCGACCTTCTTTGAGGACGGCGATTATCAGCTCTATCTGGACCTGCTGGCCGACGCGGCGCGGGAGGCGCGGGTGGAGGTATGGGGCTACTGCCTGATGCCCAACCACGTCCATCTGATCGTTACCCCCAGCGATGAGGACGGCCTGTGGCGCACCTTCCGCAAGGTG
>JANPAO010000296.1:0-9948 GCA_031429955.1 Phenylobacterium sp.
CATTGAAGTTCATCCCCACCCTAGCATCCGAGGGTTAAGGCTTCCCCAAATTGGGGGTGTTCCCGCAACGGCGCCCTTGACCCGGCCACCCTCCAGGGCCGCTAATCCCTTTGAGCGACAAATGAGGGAGCCTTCCATGGACCACGCCTGGGACCTGGTGATCCGCAACGGACGTGTGGTGGACGGGTCTGGGGGCGAGCCCTATGCCGCCGACGTGGCCATCAAGGACGGCCTGATCGTCCAGGTGGGGCAGGTGCGGGGCCGGGGCGTCGAGGAGATCGAGGCGGCCGGCAAGATCGTCACCCCGGGCTTTGTCGATATCCATACCCACTATGATGGCCAGGCCACCTGGGGCACCCACATGACGCCCTCGGCCTGGCATGGGGTGACCACCGTGGTGATGGGCAATTGCGGGGTGGGCTTTGCCCCCTGCAGGCCCGCCGACCGTGACCGGCTGATCCGCCTGATGGAGGGGGTCGAAGACATCCCCTTCCCGGTGTTGACGCAGGGCCTGCCCTGGACCTGGGAAACCTATCCCGACTATCTCGACGCCCTGGCCGGACGCTCATTCGACGTCGATATCGGCAGCCAACTGCCCCATGCAGCCCTTCGGGTCTATGTGATGGGCGAGCGCGGAGCCAACCGCGAGGACGCGACGCCCGAGGACATCGCCGCCATGGCCGCCATCGCCAAGGCCGCCGTCGAGGCCGGGGCCCTGGGCTTTTCCACCTCCCGGACCCTGAACCACCGCACCAGCGATGGCCAGCCGACCCCGACCCTGACCGCCTCGGAGGCCGAGCTGACCGGGATCGCCATGGGCCTGGCCGCGGCCGGCAAGGGGGCCCTGCAATTTGTCTCCGACTTCAATGACCCGGCTGAGGAGTTCGCCATGTTGCGGCGGATTGTCACCGCGTCCGGGCGACCCCTCTCCTTCTCCCTGGTGCAAAACCCCCGGCAGCCGCGACAGTACGAATTTCTGCTGGACCAACTGCGGGCCGCCAATGTCGCAGGCCTTGAGATGCGGGCCCAGGTGGCCGGTCGCCCAGTGGGGATCCTGTTTGGCCTGGAACTGACCCTCAACCCCTTCACCCATCGCCCCAGCTACCAGGCCATCGCCAAGCTGCCCCTCGACCAACGGGTGGCACAACTCCGCGACCCGGCCTTCCGGGGCCGTCTGTTGGCCGAGGGGGCCGCGGCCGACCCGGCCTTTGCCGCCAACATGACCCGTAACTGGGGGATCATGTTCCTGATGGGGGCCGAGCCTGACTATGAGCAGACCCCTGACCGCACGGTCGCGGCCCTGGCGGCGGCCCGTGGGGTGAGCCCCGAGGAACTGGCCCTGGACCACATGCTGGAAAACGACGGACAGGGCATGCTTTACCTGCCCTTTCTCAACTATGCCGACGGGTCCCTGGACCCCAGCTTCGAGATGCTGACCCATCCCGACACCGTGCCCGGCCTGTCGGACGGCGGGGCCCATGTGGGGATGATCTGCGATGGCAGCTTCCCCACCTCCAACCTCACCCACTGGACCCGTGACCGCACCCGGGGACCCCGGCTCTCCCTGCCCCTGATGGTCAAGATGCAGAGCCGCGATACCGCAGAGGCCCTGGGGCTGTTTGACCGGGGCCTGATTGCGCCGAGCTATCGGGCCGACCTCAATGTCATCGACTATGAGGCCCTGACCCTGGAGGCACCCGGCGTGGCCTATGACCTGCCGGCCGGCGGGCGGCGCTTGGTCCAGCGGGCCACAGGCTATACAGCCACGATCGTCGCGGGCCAGGTGACCTATCGCGACGGCGAGCCCACCGGGGCCCTGCCGGGTCGCCTGCTGCGGGGCAGCCAGAGCCAGCCGGTCGCCATGGCGGCGGAATAGTCACACCTCGACCGTCACCTGTACGCCATCGTCAGCCCGGCAATACGGCCGCTAGGCCTTGCGCCATAAGGGATCGCGCAACCTCGACGGTCACAGAATGGGGTTTGGTCTCTCCACGGCGACGAACGCTTTCGCAGCGACCCCGACGCAGGCCATAAGACCGCCCATGACCGCCTCCCTCGACGAGGCGCGGGAGATCCTGCGCCGCACCTTTGGCCATGCCGAGTTCCGGGGCCGCCAAGCCGAGGTGATCGCCGAGGTCCTCGCCGGCCGCAGCGCCATGGCCGTCCTGCCCACCGGCGGCGGCAAGAGCCTCTGCTACCAGATCCCCAGCCTGATGCGCCCGGGCCTGGGCCTGGTGGTCTCGCCCCTGATCGCCCTGATGACCGACCAGGTGGCGGGCCTTGTCCAGTCCGGCGTCGCCGCCGCCCGGCTGGATTCCAACATCGAGCCCTGGGAGAAGGCCCAGACCTGGGACCGCATCGAGGCCGGGGCCCTGGACCTGCTCTACATCTCCCCTGAGGGCCTGATGGCACCCTCGATGATGGAGCGCCTGCGCCGCACGCCGCTCGCCCTAGTGGCCATCGACGAGGCCCACTGCGTCAGCCAGTGGGGCCACGACTTCCGTCCCGAGTACCGCATGCTGGGCCGCCTGGCCGAGGTGTTCCCCGACGTTCCCCGCCTGGCTGTCACCGCAACCGCCGATGCCCGGACCCGCGACGACATCCGCGCTGAGCTGCGCCTGGCCGATGCCAAGGAGTTCGTCGCCAGCTTCGCCCGACCCGAGCTGGCGCTGTCTGCCGAACGTAAGCGGGGCGCGGGTCACAAGCGGGTTCTGGAACTGGTGGAGGCCAGGCCAGGTCGCTCCGGCGTGGTCTATGCCGGGTCCCGCGATGGGGTCGACAAGCTGGCCCAGAGCCTGCGGGACGCCGGGACCGACGCCCTGGCCTACCATGCTGGCTTGGACAAGGACGTCCGCGCCCAGCGGCTGGAAACCTTCCTGGAGGCCGAGGCTGCGGTGATGGTGGCCACCATCGCCTTCGGCATGGGGGTGGACAAGCCCGATGTCCGCTTCGTGATCCATGCCGATCCCCCGGCCTCCATCGAGGCCTATTGGCAGGAGATCGGCCGGGCCGGACGCGACGGCGACCCCGCCGAGGGAATCACCCTCTACGGGGCAGCCGACATGGCCTGGGCCTATCGCCGCATCGATGGCCGGGAGATGGACGACACCGTCAAGGCGGTGCAGCGGCGCAAGGTCGGCCAGTTCTACGCTATGCTGGACGGGGGCAACTGCCGCGCCTCTGCGGTCCGGCGCTACTTCGGCGAGGAAGGGGTTGCGCCCTGCGGCCAGTGCGATCTGTGCCTGTCCCCGCCCCAGAGCATCGATGCCACGCAGGCCGCCCAGAAGGCGCTGTCGGCGGTCCACCGCCTGGGGGGCCGGTTCGGGCGCGGCCGGCTGGTGGAGCACCTCCTGGGCAAGACCAAGGAGCCGTCGAGCTTCGAAGCGGGCCTCACCACCTTCGGCATCGGCCAGGAATTCAGCACCAATGGCTGGCGCGACCTGCTGGACCAGCTGCTGTTCGATGGCCTGCTAAGGGAGGACCCCAACGACGGCCGCCCCCTGATCGGACTGGGGAATCCAGACGATGTGAAGGCGGTCTATCGCGGCGAGCGCCGGGTGGGCCTGCGCCAGGCACCCGAGGAGCACGACCCCTCGACCCGGTCTGGCCGCCCCCGCAAGCGCAAGGAGACCACCGCCATCGACCTCGCCGACGCGGGTCTGTTCGAGGCTCTGCGCTACTGGCGCGCCGCCGAGGCCAAGCGCCAACACGTGCCGCCCTATGTGATCTTCCCCGACCGCACCCTGATCGAGGTCGCCCAGACCAGGCCCGGCAGCCTGCCCCGCCTGGCCACGGTCTCCGGCGTCGGCGAGAGCAAGCTCGCCCGCTACGGCGAGGCGGTGCTGGGGGTGGTGAAGGGGATTGTGGGTTAGGGCGCGTTCCGAAAAGTGGGAACCGGTATTCGGATCAAAACGCGCGACAAAACAAATACCTAGATTTGGGATCAGACTCCATCTGATCCCAAATCTAGACGTCGACCTCGGCGTCCAGGGCGTTGGCCTGGATGAACTCGCGGCGTGGCTCCACCAGGTCGCCCATCAGCCGGGTGAACATGTCGTCGGCGTCGTCGGCGTGGTTGACCCTCACCTGTAGCAGGGTGCGGGCGTCCACATCCAGGGTGGTTTCCCAGAGCTGCTCTGGGTTCATTTCCCCCAGGCCCTTATAGCGCTGGATAGCCAGACCACGACGGCCGGCATCCATGATCGCCCCCACCAGATCTAGGGGTCCGCGCACGGTGGTGACCTTGTCCTTGCGGGTGAAGACCGCCGGACCGGCAAAGGTCTCGGACATGGTGGCGGCTCGCTCGGCCAGGCGCCTCGCATCGGCGGCCTGTAACAGCAGGTCGTCCAGCACCACCCGCTCGGAGACCCCGCGCTTAACCCGGCTGAAGACAAAACCGCCGGCCAGCCCCGCCTCGCCGGTCCAGGCGCCGTCGCTCTCCTCGGCATAGAGATCCAGCCGCTTGGCGGCAGCCTCGATGTTGCGGCCCTCAGCCAGCAACCCCCCCAGAGCGGCCTGCTCGATGGCAAAGGCCGGGGCCCGGGAGGACAGACGTTCGATATTGGCCTTGGCCGAGCGGGAGGTCTGGATCAGGGCCAGCAGGTCCTGACCCGCCAGCCGCTCGCCGCTGGAGAGGTCCAGGGTCGCCCCGTCCAGGCCCTCGGTCACCAGATAGGTTTCCAGGGCCGGGTCGTCCTTCAGGTAGGTGATCGACTTGCCCTTGGCGGCCTTATAGAGCGGCGGCTGGGCGATATAGAGATAGCCGCGCTCAATGACCTGCGGCATCTGCCGGTAGAAGAAGGTCAGCAGCAGGGTGCGGATGTGGGCGCCGTCGACATCGGCGTCGGTCATGATGACGATCTTGTGGTAGCGGACCTTCTCGATGTCGAAGTCGTCGCGACCGATGCCGGCACCGAGCGCCGTGATCAGGGTACCGATCTGGTCAGACCCCAGCATGCGGTCAAATCGGGCGCGCTCGACATTGAGGATCTTGCCGCGCAGGGGTAGGACCGCCTGGTTCTCCCGATTGCGGGCCTGCTTGGCCGAGCCGCCTGCGGAGTCACCCTCCACCAGGAAGATCTCAGACTTCGCGGGGTCGCGCTCCTGGCAGTCGGCGAGCTTGCCGGGCAGGGACGAGATATCCAGCGCCGTCTTGCGCCGGGTCAGGTCGCGGGCCTTGCGGGCCGCCTCACGGGCCGCTGCGGCCTCGGTGATCTTGGCGATGATCAGCTTGGCCTCGACCGGGTGTTCTTCGAACCACTGACCGATGCCTTCGGACACCAGGCTCTCAACGGCGGGTCGCACCTCTGAGGACACCAGCTTTTCCTTGGTCTGGCTGGAGAACTTGGGGTCGGGGACCTTGACCGACAGGACGCAGGTCAGGCCCTCACGGCTGTCCTCGCCCGACAGGGTGACCTTCTCGCGCTTGGTGGCGCCGGAGCTCTCGGCATAGCCGGTGATGATCCGGGTCAGGGCCGAGCGGAAGGCCGCCAGGTGGGTGCCGCCGTCCCGCTGGGGGATGTTGTTGGTGAAGCAAAGGACGTTCTCGTGGTAGCCGTCGTTCCACCACAGCGACAGGTCCAGCTCAACGTTCTCGCGCTTGCCACGGATGACGATGGGGGTCTTGAGGACCGGGGTCTTGGCCTTGTCCAGGTGGCGGACAAAGGCCTCGATGCCACCCTCATAGTGCAGCACCTCTTCGAAGGGCTCGGCCTCGCGGTTGTCCTTCAGCCAGATGGTGACCCCGGAATTGAGGAAGGCCAGCTCCCGCAGGCGGTGCTCCAGAGTCTTCCGGTCGAACTCGATGAAAGCGAAGGTGTCGGTGGAGGCCATGAAGGTGACCTCGGTTCCCGACAGGAACTCGCCGTTTTCCCGCAAGGGCGCGTCGCCCGTGACGATGAGGGGGGAGACCGCGTCGCCGCGCCGAAACTCCATCTCATAGGCCTTGCCGCCGCGGTAGATCTTCAACCGCAACCAGTCGCTCAGCGCATTGACCACCGAGACGCCCACCCCGTGCAGGCCGCCGGACACCTTGTAGGAGTTCTGGTCGAATTTCCCGCCGGCGTGGAGCTGGGTCATGATGACCTCAGCGGCCGAGACCCCCTCGCCCTCGTGGATGTCCACCGGGATGCCGCGACCGTCGTCCGTGACGGTGACCGAGCCGTCGGGATTGAGGATCACCTCGACCCGGGTGGCCCAGCCGGCCAGGGTTTCATCGATGGCGTTGTCCACCACCTCATAGACCATGTGGTGCAGGCCCGACCCGTCATCGGTGTCGCCGATATACATGCCCGGGCGCTTGCGGACCGCGTCCAGCCCCTTGAGAACCTTGATGGATTCCGCCCCATACTCGGCCTGGCCGTTGTTTTCGGGCGTATTGTCGGGGATCTGCGTTTCGTCGGTCATTCGGTATCCAGATAAGTCAGGCTGGAGCCGTCCACATGGACGCCCTGGGCCCGGCCCTTCAAATCTTCGAACAGGTGCTCGTCCGTGCCGGTGAGGAAGGCCTGGAGCTTGAGCGCCGTGATCTCGTCAAACAGCGCCGCCCGCCGACGGCGGTCGAGATGCGCTGCGACCTCGTCTAACAGCAATACAGGGTTTGGTCCTGATTCTGCACGAAAAAGTCGCGCCGCCTGGCCCAGAACCAGGTTTAGAATCAGCGCCTTCTGTTCCCCCGTGGAGCACTCGGCGGCCGGGCGGTCTTTTTCGGTGTGGATCACCGCCAGATCGCCCCGGTGGGGGCCGGTCAGAGCCCGGCCGGCGGCGGCGTCGCGGTCGCGCGCCTCAGCCAGGGCGCGGGCCAGTCGGGCCTCGATCTCCCCGGTCTCGACACCGGCCAGGGCCATCTGCTCCCAAACCCCGGTCAGGGCCAGCTTCGCCTGGGGAAAGGGCCGGTCCCCCCGGTCATCGATCTCGGCCTGCAGGGCGCTCAGGGTCGCCGCACGGGCGCTGGCCATCAGGGCGCCGGCCTCAGCAAGGCGGGCCTCCAGGGCGCTTAACCAGTCGGGATCGGCGGGGCCGTCAGTGAGCAGGCGCATCCGCTCGCGCTGGGACTTTTCATAGGCCGTGGCATGGGCCGCGTGGGCCGGCTCGGCGGCAAAGACCAGGCGGTCGAAGAACCGACGGCGGTCACCAGCCCCCTCCAGGAACAGCCGGTCCTGGGCCGGGGTCAGCCACACCTGTCGCTGATGATCGGCCAGGCGACCGGGGGGCACGGGCTCGCCCTCAAGCCGCACCGCACGACGCGAGGCGCCGGCCACCTCGGTGCCGGTGCCGAGCCTGACCGGCTCGCCGTCGACCTCGAGGGTCGCCGCCACAGCCCAGGCGCGGCCCTGGGTTTCCCCCGGCATCCGCCGTCCGACCTCCGCCAGGCTGGCCCCCCGAAGGCCCCGCCCTGGGGTCAGCAGGCTGATGGCCTCCAGCAGATTGGTCTTCCCCGCCCCATTGGGCCCAACCAGAAACACCGGCCGCCCATCCAGGGGCAGCTCGGCGCGGCCATAGGACCGGAAGTCGCTCAGGGTCAGGCGGGTAAGGGCCGTATGGGTCACGGATGGGGTCTTACAGGGTTTCGCCCATCCGCCCCACGGGAGTTGTCGCCCCCTAAACCCTGAGCGGCATCAGGACGTAGCGGACGTCGGGGTCGGTGGGATCGAGGACCAGGGCCGGGTCGTTGGGGCCACCGAAGCGGAACTCGGCCTGTTCGGCACCGATCTGGTCGGTGACGTCCAGCAGGTAGCGGGCGTTGAAGGAGAGCTCGAAGGCCTCGCCGGAATAGTCGACCTCGATCTCTTCCACCGCCTGGCCGGCCTCCATATTGCGGACGGTCAGGATCACCCGACCCGGTTCGATGGCCATCCGCACCGAGCGACTCTTCTCCGCCGAGATGGTAGCCACCCGGTCGACGGCCTTGGCGAACAGCTTGTTGTCCACCATCATCACCCGGTCGTTGTCGCGGGGAATGACGCGGACATAGTCGGGGAAGTTGCCGTCGATGACCTTGGAGGTCAGGGCCGCGCCGCCGAACTCAAAGCGCACCTTCTGAGGGCTCAGGGCCAGGTCGACCGTTTCGCCGGCATCCTCCAGCAGGCGACGGGCCTCATTGATGGTCTTGCGCGGCACGATGACGCCGGGGGTGCCAGCCGATCCCTCGGGCGCGATCATTTCGGCCAGGGCCAGGCGATGGCCGTCGGTGGCCACCGCGCGCAGCTTGGCCACCCCACCCTCCACCACCGAGTGCAGATAGAGGCCGTTCAGATAATAGCGGGTCTCCTCGGTGGAAATGGCAAACTTGGTCTTGTCGATCAGCCGGATCAGGTCACCGACATCGACGCCGATACGGCCCGACAGACCATCCGCCGACATCACCGGGAAGTCGCCGGCCGGCAGGACCGGCAGGTTGAACCGCGAGCGCCCGGCGGCCACCGTCAGACGCGGGTCTTCACCGGTGAAGGACAGGGACACATCGGCCCCGTCTGGCAGCTTGCGGACGATCTCATAGAGGGTGTGGGCCGGCGCGGTGATCTGGCCAGGTTGCTCCACCTGGGCAAAGGCCTCGTCGATGATCTCCATGTCGAGATCGGTGGCCGAGAAGGTCAGGCGTTCGCCCTCGGCAGACAGCAGCACGTTGGACAGGATCGGAATGGTGTTGCGGCGTTCCACCGCGCTTTGCACATGTCCGAGCGCCTTCAGAAGCGCCGCCCGTTCGATCGTCAATTTCATGGTCTGTCCGAACCTGTAGCCAACAGCGCGCGCCTGCGCTGTCGCCTCCCGATAGGAAGGGACTTGCCACTTTAGCCGAAAAGCCGCTTCGCGGAAGGGGGCCTGGGTCGCGATTCGTCGATGAGGCTGATCTGCCCCAACAGGTCAGGTGACCGAGAGCCCTGGCGGCTCTATCGTGAGATTATGACCGACACGCCGATCTCCGACCTGCCCGACCTGCCCCGCGCCAATACTCAGGATGGACCGCCGGTTCGGCTCTATCTGGTAGATGGATCAGGGTTCATCTTCCGCGCCTTCCACGCCCTACCGCCCCTGACGCGCAAGAGCGACGGCCTGCCCATCGGAGCGGTCTCGGGGTTCTGCAACATGTTGTGGAAGCTGTTGGTGGACATGAAGGCCCAGGCCGATGCCCCCACCCACCTGGCGGTGATTTTCGACCACTCCGGCGACACCTTCCGCAACCGGCTCTACGACAAGTACAAGGCCCACCGCCCGCCGGCACCCGAAGACCTGGTGCCGCAGTTCCCCCTGGTGCGGGAAGCGACGCGGGCCTTTGGTGTCCCCTCCATTGAGCTGGCCGACTATGAGGCCGACGACCTGATCGCGGCCTATGCCTGCAAGGTCCGCGACATGGGCGGGGAGGTGCGGATCATCTCTTCGGACAAGGACCTCATGCAGTTGGTGGGGGACAGGGTGTTGATGATGGACACCATGAAGAACCTGCTGATCGGTCGTGACCAGGTGATCGAGAAGTTCGGCGTGCCGCCCGACAAGGTGGTGGATGTTCAGGCCCTGTGCGGTGACAGCGTCGACAATGTGCCGGGCGCGCCGGGGATCGGGGTTAAGACCGCCGCCCTGCTGATCAACGAGTATGGCGACCTCGACACCCTGCTGGCCCGGGCCGGGGAGATCAAACAGGACAAGCGCCGCCAGACCCTGATCGACTTTGCCGACCAGATCCGCCTGTCGCGCCAATTGGTGCAACTGGACTGCGACACCCCCCTGCCCTCGCCGCTGGAGGACCTGGTGGTGGCCGACCCTGATCCGGCGGTGTTGTCAGCCTTTCTCGAGCAGATGGAGCTGCGCACCCTGGGTCGCCGGGTGAGCGGCGGCGGCGGGGCTGCGGCCGCAGCGGCCCCCAGCGCCAGCACCCCACGTCCTGAAGCCATCGCCAGTGGCCCCATCGACACCAGCGGCTATGTTTGTGTGCGGGACTTGGAGACCCTGGAC
>JANPAO010000297.1:0-2610 GCA_031429955.1 Phenylobacterium sp.
GCCTCGCCCGCCTGTCCGTTCATGACCGGGACCAATCTGGTCATCGACGGCGGCGTCACCAAGCGCGTCCAGTACTAGGGTCGCGCCGATGAGCGAAACGCCCAGAAAGCGCCTCAACGCGGTCCTGGTCGCGGGCGGCAAGTATCACGACATCGACTTCGCCCGCCTGGAGATCCTGAAGCTGCTCGGCCAGGACGACCGGGTGCGGGTGCGGGTGTTCGAGGACTATTCCAACCTCGACGCCATCCGCGCCGCCGATTTCCTGGTCACCTACACCTGCGACGTGATGCCCCGGCTGGACGAGCAGGAGGCCCTGCGCGCCTGGCTGGAGGCTGGCGGCAAGTGGTACGCGCTGCACGGCACCAACTCGATCCTGCGGTTCCTGGCCAATGGTCAGGTCGACAGCCCGCGCTGGGCGCCGCACTTCATGGAAACGCTGGGCTCCATGTTCATCGCCCACCCGCCGATCACGCCCTACACCGTCGAGGTCGCAGACCCCGACCACCCGCTGGTGAAGGGGGTGGAACCGTTCCAGGCGGACGATGAGCTCTATTTGATGGAGACCTACGGCCACCTCCACGTGCTGCTGGACACCGAGTTCGAGGGCGAGGCCACCGGCTTTGTGGAACATAGTTGGCCCAAGGCCCGCCACCCGGTGTTCTACCTGCACCCGGTGGGCAAGGGCGAGGTGCTGTACCTGACCCTCGGCCACTGCCGGGGCCACTACGACATGTATCCGCGCATGGAGTTCTATCCTGTCGTGGAGAAGGGCTCATGGGCGTTGCCGGTGTTCTATGACCTGCTCAACCGTGGCCTGGACTGGGCCAAGACCGCCTCAGCGGGGGGCACTGCGAAATGAGCGTCTTTCTCATCGCCACCATCGAAGTCAGGGCCTCGCTGTTCGGGCCGTTCACCGAAGCGATGGGCACGCTGCAGGCCATCGTGGACTCAGCTGGCTGGAAGCTAGCGAGCGCCTATGTGCTCAGGACCGGCCAGCTCAACACGGTCATCGATGTCTGGGAGCTGACCGATCACAACCACATGAACGCCGGCTTCGCCGCCGTGGGCATGGACCCCCGGGCGGTCGGCATTCAGGGCGTACTGCAGGAGGCGATTATCAAAGAGACGCTGACCTTCGCCGACGCCATCACCTATCCGAAACCGGCATAGGGGCGAGGGGCAAACCCCGACCGTGGCATCCCGGTTTCAGCGCAGCTGAAGACCGGGACCCCCGGCTCGAGGGTCGGGTGGTTGGCGCCGTTTCGTCGCCGTAGCGTCCTCGGCAGGCGTTCGCGCTGGGGGTCCCGGTCTTGCGCTTTCAGCGAAAACCGGGATGACACGCTTGGGGGTTTGCCCTGGCCCCTACCCCAACCGCCTCACCGGATCGGTCCCGTCCCAGCCGCGCGCGGCCTCGCGCATCATGCCGAAGAACTCGCGGCCGCCGGCGCCGGTTTTGAGGATTTCGACCATCGTCCCCGGGCCGCCGCCGGTGTCCACGTAGATCACCTCTCCGCCGCCCGCGACCTTGCCTTGCTGGACAACCACGGCGCCCGCCCGCGCGCAGGCCTCCCGCGCCGCCGCCATGTCGTCGACCAGAATGCAGACGTGATGCACCCCCTCGCGGCCCTCGTCGCGCCAGGCCTTGTAGATCGACGGCGCGTCATTGTGCTGGCGGATCAGCTCGATCTGGATGTCACCCCAATAGCCGATGACCATGGAGAAATCGATCTGGGCGGGCGCGCCGCGATACGTCACCTCCTCAAGCTGTACGTGATCCAGGGCGAAGAACGGCCCGACCCCCATGGTCTTGGTCCAGAACGCCAGCGCGGCGTCGAAATCGGCGGGCACATAGGCGATCTGCATCACCGTCCCCAACGAAGCGATCAATGCGGCGCTCATTCGGCGGCCTCCAGGCTGAGCGACACCGTCGGCAAGGGCATGCCGATGGCCTCTGAGATTGCGCGGTGAACGTTCTGCAAGGCCATCTCCTGTCGGCCATAAACGACGCTGGACCCTGGCGGCAGGGCGGTGAGGTTGCCCCAGCCCTGGGCGGCGACAACATAGTCCTCAGTCTCCACGACGTGCGCTGTGGCGTCGTAGGCGGCCTCGACCTCGCCCCGGTATTCCTTCGAGTGCACCCCTTTTGGCGCATAGATCGTCTTGTGCGTCACCGTCTCGCCCGGCGCCTCGCCAGGGAAGTGGCGGAAGGTTGTGTAATAGCCCTTGCCGGGTGACACGGCGCCCGCGAACAGGATGGTGTTGGGGAAGATATAATGGATGCCGCCGATCCGGTGTTCCACGCCCCATTCGCTTTCCGGCAGGTCGAGCCAGGCCTCCTGCTCGCGGCCGACGAACAGGATCCGGAGGTGCGGGCCAAACCGGTCGTAGACGGTGATGTCGCTCCGGAAGAATGGCGCCAGGGTCTGTTTGTGCAGGGCCGCGAAATGATAGCCCTCGCCATAGGTGTCGAGCGCGTACTTCCAATTGGCCTTCACCGGCAACTGACCGGACTTGACCGGCTCCGCCTGCTCGAGTTGCAGCAACTCCAGCTCGGCCCCGAACGTCCCCAGATGGGCGTCGATGTCCATGGTCGAGCCGGGCGTCGTCTGC
>JANPAO010000298.1:0-4289 GCA_031429955.1 Phenylobacterium sp.
AAGGCGAATTCGACAACGGCGAGCAGGTCTATTTTGCCAAGGAACTGGGATATCCGCAGGCCGCGGTGCCCCAGAGGATACACTCGATCTTCGCCCCCATGGCCGCCCCGGCCCTGGGGGCGCATGTCTTCTACGTCCAACAGTATTCCGACAATGATCCGGCCAGGATTTACCGGCAGAGGATCTACAGCTTCTCGGTGGACAAGGCTGCCAACGCCCTGCGCCTGGATATCCTGACGCCGAAAAATGCTGCGGCCCTGGTGGACGCTCACCTCAAGGCCGGCAGTCTGGCAGCCCTGACCAAGGCCGATGTCGAGGTCACGCCGGGCTGCGAGGTCTTCTGGCGTCGGCAGGCCAACCAGTTCATCGGCTATATGATGCCTGGCGGTTGCCGGGTCGATTCCAAGCGCAGTGGCAAGACCCTGGTGATCACCGACCGGCTCGTGCTGACCCCCAACGAGATCTGGATCGATGATCAGGCGCGCGACACCAAGGGCGGCTATGTGTTTGGCAACACCGCAGGCATTGCCTCGAAGCTGAAACGCGCCCAGGCCTGGACCTGCTGGATGGCCGTGCCGCGTGAAGGGCAGGGGCCTGACAGCTGGTTCTATGCCAACAATCTCAAGCTCAGCGATCAGGCCGGAGAGGTCTGGATCAAGACCGACGAGGCCACGCCGCGCGAATTCGGCTATCGGCTGCGCCAGGTGGATTGGCCCACGGGCACCAATCAGAACGCCTTGACCCTCTATGTCCTCAAGAAGGGTGACAGCCGCGCCATCAGCTATGGCTGGGCCAACCCCGAGGCCACCCGCATTGGGATCAACCTGCGGACCCTGCAAGGTAGCTGCTCGCGCTGAGGCTTCCCATCGGTCGCCTCACGTCTGCCGACCGCGTGCGAATCGAAACCGGCTCGAAAACACCCCTGGCGTGCCTCCGACCGGCGCCCCAGAATGTCGGCATTCGAGACGACGGATATTTGAGATGAGTGATTCCCACCCCTCCCAGCGGGGTGCGGCCTCGGCTGACTCCGAGCCAATCCTGGTGGACGTAAAGACCATGCCCCGCGTGCTTCGGCGGGTGGTGATCCTGGCGTTCAACTATCCCTGGCTGGTGGCCCTGGCGATGGCGGCGTCCCTGGGCGCGGCCCTGTCCAGCCTGGCCCTGCCGCAATTGCTGGGTCGGGCGGTGGACCAGGCCCACGGCCTGCTGACCCAAGGAGCCGCCCATGCTGGCGGTTTGCAGCAGGCGCTGCTGGTGACCGCAGGCCTGGTGATCGTGACCACCATCGTGCGCGGCCTGATGACCATGTGGTCGGGCTATCTGGGCGAGCTGGTCAGTCAGAAGGTCGGCTATGACCTGAGGCTGCAGTTTTTCCAGCAACTCCAGCGCCTGTCCTTCGGCTTTCACGACACCATCCACTCCGGGGATCTGATCACCCGGGGCATGCTGGATCTGGAAGGGGCCAGGGTCTTCATCCAGGGCGGCTTGATGCCGATCCTGACCCTGGTTCTGCTGCTGGGCTTTGCCGCCTGGCAGATGCTCAGCATCGACCTGACCCTGGGGCTGATCGGCCTGGCCTTCGTGCCCTTTTCGGCCGCTGCACTCGGTCGGATGGGCTTTCTGCTGCGGGTCACCTGGCTGCGGTTCCAGGAGTTGATGGCCCAACTGACCCTGACCATGGAAGAGAACCTCCAGGGCATTCGCGTGGTCCGCGCCTTTGCGGGCAAGGTCTTCGAAATGGCCAAGTTCGACCAGGCCTCAGTGGATGCCCTGGCCTACTCCTACAACCGCATCACCCTGCGCTTTCGGGCGGTGGCGGTGATGCAGGTGACCTTCAACGCCTCCATGGCGGGGGTCCTCTGGTATGGCGGTCACAAGGTGGCGGCGGGAACCATGAGCGTCGGCACCCTGACGGCCTATCTCACCTATATGACCCTGCTGCAGGGGCCGATCCGCCAGATCGCCATGATCTTCAACGCCGCCGCCCGCGCCACCTCCTCGGGGGCGAGACTGTTTGAGGTGCTGGACCTGAAGCCGCAGATCGCCGATGCCCCGGGTGCCAAGCCCCTGGCCCCGGCCAAGGGCGTGCTGCGCTTCTCCGGCGTCGATTTCGGCTATGTGGCCGGCAAGCAGATCCTGCGCGGTATCGACTTCGAGGTCGGCCCCGGCCAGACCCTGGGCGTTGTGGGGCCTCCCGGTTCAGGCAAGTCCACCCTCGCCAACCTGATCCCCCGCTTCTACGACGTGACCGGCGGCGCCATCACCATCGACGGGGTCGATATCCGCGATGTGACCCTGCCAAGCTTGCGGGAATATGTCGGGCTGGTGCAGCAGGAGGCCTTCCTGTTTGACAGCTCCATCGGCCACAATGTCGCCTATGCCGATCCTTGGGCGGAGGAAGACCGCATTGTCGGGGCGGCCAAGACCGCCCAGATCCACGAACACATCATCGGCCTGCCCGCAGACTACGAGACCCGGGTCGGCGAGCGCGGCGTGGCGCTCTCGGGCGGACAGCGCCAGCGGATGAGCATTGCCCGGGGCGTGGTGCCGGGGCCTGGCATCATGATCTTCGATGATTCCACTGCGGCCATCGATGCGGTCACGGAGCGCCGGGTGCGCGACGCCTTGGCCGAGGCCACCCGCTCCAAGGCCACCATCATTATCGCCCACAGGCTGTCGTCCCTGATGCATGCCGACCAGATCCTGGTGCTGGACGAGGGCCGCGTGGTGGAGCGCGGCACCCACGCAGACCTGGTCAAGGCCGGCGGGGTCTATGCCGACCTGTTTGAGCTCCAGTCCCGCTCCGACGCCACCGCCACCCTGGATGACGTCACCCTGGAAGGGGCCCCTGCATGACCACGCTCGAGTCTCCGGCCCCCAAGCGCCAGCCCCGCGCCTCCCTCGGCTCCTCCGAAGGCGACGACATCTTCGGCACCTTCGATGTCAATATCGCTCGGCGGTTCCTAAGCTTCCTGACGCCGCACCGAACGCCCCTGATCATCGCCCAGGTGGCGGTGCTGATCTCCGCAGCCACCCAGGTGGCGGTGCCGGCCATGATCGGCCAGGCCATCAATGCCGCCGTGGCCAAGGACGGGGCCCGACTGGATACCACCCTGATCATCTTTTCCCTGGTGGCCTTAGCCTATGCCGCCTTCTTCTTCACCGGTGAGTGGCTGTCGGCTCGCCTGGCCCAGCGGGTGATCTTCGACATCCGCCGCAAGATGTTCGCCCACTTCCAGGACGTGTCCCTGTCCTTCATGGACAAGACCCACGTCGGCCGGATCATGGCCCGGCTGCAGGGCGACGTGAACGCGCTTCAGGAATTTCTGGAGAACATGAACGGGGCGATTGGTGACTTTGTGATGCTGGTGGGGATCACCATCGTCCTGCTGACCACCGACCTGAAACTGGGCCTGCTGACCCTGACCGTGCTGCCGGCCCTGATCGCCGTCCGCGCCGTCTGGCTGCCCTATTCCAAGAAGAGTTTCCGCCTGGCCCGCGATGCCTCGTCCACCGCCAACTCCGCCCTGGCTGAGAACATCAATGGCATCCGCACGGTGCAGGAGAGCCGCCGCGAGGCGATGAACTTCGACCTCTATCAGGAGAAGGCGCAAGAGAACCTGACGGCCCAGGTGGGGGCCTCCTGGATGACCCAGATCATGGTGCCCACCGTGGATGTCCTGACCGGCCTGGCCATGGCCGTCGTCATCGTGGTGGGCGGCAATGCGGTCCTGGGTGGCAGCCTGAACGTCGGGGTGATGGTGACCTTCATCCTCTATGTGCAGCGGTTCTTCGAGCCGGTGCGGATGCTGTCCATGCAGTACACCATCATGCAGCGGGCTATGGCCGCCGGCTACCGCATCTTCGAGGTGATCGACGTCCCCGTCACCATCGCCGACAAGCCTGACGCCATTGTCCTGAAGGATGTTCCGGCCACGGTGGAGTTCAAGAACGTCACCTTCGGCTATGATCCCGCCCGCCCCATCCTGCATGACATCAGCCTGATGGTGCGCCCCAAGGAGGTCGTGGCCCTGGTGGGCCCCACGGGGTCAGGCAAGACCAGCATCATCGCCCTCGCCCACCGCTTCTATGAAGTCGATCAGGGCCAGGTCCTGGTGGGGGGCCACGACGTGCGCGATGTCACCCTGGATTCTCTGGGGGCCAATATCGGCATGGTGCTGCAGGAGCCCTTCCTGTTCAGCGGCACCGTGATCGAAAACATTCGGTACAACAAGCGGAATGCTTCGCTTGAGGACGTCACCAAGGCGTCCAAGGCTGTTGGTGCGCAC
>JANPAO010000299.1:0-12475 GCA_031429955.1 Phenylobacterium sp.
CCCTCGTCGTAGCCGACATAGCCGGGCGGGGCCCCGATCATGCGGCTGACCGAGTGCTTTTCCATGTACTCGCTCATGTCCATGCGGGTGATGGCGGCCTCATCGTCGAACATGAACTCCGCCAACGCCTTGGTGAGCTCGGTCTTGCCGACACCGGTGGGGCCTAGGAACAGGAACGAGCCGATGGGTCGCGCAGGGTCCTGCAGGCCCGCGCGGGCACGTCGGACGGCATCGGAGACGGCCACCAGGGCCTCCTCCTGGCCCACCACGCGATGGCGCAGGGCGTCTTCCATCTTCAACAGCTTCTCGCGCTCGCCCTCGAGCATCTTCTCCACGGGAATACCGGTCCAGCGGCTGACCACGGCGGCGATCTGTTCGGCGTCGACCACCTCAGGACTGATGGCATCGGCCGGCTCCTTGGCCTCCTCCTCGGCCAGGCGTCGCTCAAGGCCAGGGATCTCACCATAGGCAATCTCTGAGGCCCGCTGCAGGTCGCCACGGCGTTGGGCGACGACGAGCTCGGCCCGCAGCCGGTCGACGGCCTCCCGGAGCTGGGCCGACTGACCCACCTTCTCCTTCTCGGCGCGCCACCGCGCGGTCATGTCATCGGATTGCGCCTCAAGGTCGCCCAGTTCCTCCTCGAGCTTCTCCAGGCGATGCTTGGAGGCCGCATCGGTTTCCTTGGTCAGGGCCTCGCGCTCGATCTTCAGCTGGACGACGCGACGGTCGATCTCGTCCAGTTCCTCAGGCTTGGAATCGACAGCCATGCGCACGCGGCTGCCAGCCTCATCGATCAGGTCAATGGCCTTGTCGGGCAGGAAGCGATCGGTGATGTAGCGGTGCGAGAGGGTGGCCGCAGCCACGATGGCGCTATCGGAGATCCGCACCCCGTGGTGCAGTTCGTACTTCTCCTTCAGGCCGCGCAGGATGGAGACGGTGTCCTCCACCGTCGGTTCGTTGACGAAGACCGGCTGGAAGCGACGGGCCAGGGCAGCGTCCTTCTCCACATGCTTACGGTACTCGTCCAGGGTGGTGGCCCCGACGCAGTGCAGCTCTCCCCGCGCCAGGGCAGGCTTCAGCAGGTTGGAGGCATCCATGGCCCCCTCCCCCTTTCCGGCCCCCACCAGGGTGTGCATCTCGTCGATGAACAGGATGATCGAGCCCTCAGCGGCGATCACCTCATTGAGCACGGCCTTCAGGCGCTCCTCAAACTCCCCGCGATACTTCGCCCCAGCGATCAGGGCACCCATGTCCAGGGACAGAAGCTTCTTGTCCTTCAGGCCCTCGGGCACGTCGCCATTGATGATGCGCAGGGCCAGGCCCTCGACGATGGCGGTCTTGCCGACGCCGGGCTCGCCGATCAGGACAGGATTATTCTTGGTGCGGCGTTGGAGGACCTGGATGGTGCGGCGGATCTCCTCGTCGCGACCGATCACCGGGTCCAGCTTGCCGTCCCGGGCCGCCTGGGTCAGGTCGCGAGCATAGCGCTTCAGGGCGTCATAGCCCTCCTCGGCCGAGGCACTGTCGGCCGTGCGGCCCTTACGGATCGTCTTCGCGGCCTCCTCCAGGCCAGCGCTGGTGGCACCGGTGGCTGAGAGGGCCTTGGCCGCCTCGCCGCCATCCTTGGCGATGGCGATCAGCAGCCGTTCGGTGGTGACGAAGGCATCGCCGGCGCCCTTGGCCCCGGCCTCAGCCTCAGCAAATACCCGGGCACTTTCCGGGGCCATATAGATCTGGCCGGAGCCACCTTCCACGCGGGGACGCTTGACCAGTAGGGCGTCCACCGCCGGCTCCACCACATCGGGGCGGCCGCCGGCGCTCTGGATCAGAGCCCGCGACAGCCCGTCCTTCTCCTCCAGCAGCACCTTCAACAGGTGCTCGGGGGCAAGCTGTTGGTGGCCACGGGCCATGGCCAGGCTCTGGGCAGACTGGATCGCCTGCTTGGCGCGGTCGGAATAGAGATCAATGTTCATGCGGTCCCCTCGTAAGGCGGATTAGGGTGGCCACCTTGATGAAGCGCAACCACCGTCAGCCCGATGTAGGTGTGACCTTTGCGCCACACAAGTGCCGCTGGATGAAAACACAAGGTGCGGAGCCCCGGCTACTGCCGCCCCATCTCCGCCGCGCCCAACAGGTCGCCGTCGAGGGCCTGATCCTGATCCATGGTGACCACCACCCGCCGCAGCTTGCCGGTAAAGGTGAAGGGGGCAGCATAGGGACCGACCGGGCTACCGCGATCGCGCCCGGCGTCCAGGCCTGACCATGAAATGAAGGTGGCAAAGCCCAGATGGGTCTTGGCCTCGCCAGCCGCCTTTCCATCGATCCCCAGGGTAAAGGTCCGACCCTCCGCCCCCTGGCGACACCGCAGGCTGAGCTTGCGAACCCCAGGGGCGACCGGCCCCTCAGAGCGCACCGTCACCAAGGCCCCGCCGACATTGAGGGTATGATGCAGGTGCCCGTCCTGCAGATAGAAAGCATAGCCGCAGGTGGCGTCGCCGTGGGCCAGCAGCACGCCTTCCGCGCCACCGGGCGGGATCACGGCCTCGGCCTCGATCACATAGGACCGGCTGCGGACATCGGGTGCCACATCGGCCGGCAGGTGACCTATGCCGGGGTGGAAGACAAAGCGTTTGCGATCGCCGTGATAGCGCAGCGCATTTTCGGCAAAGCGCGGGCCAAACCGGTCATCCAGGGGCAGGACCTTGCAGGCCTGCGCCTGGGTCCACCATTCAGCCACTAAGGCGGCCAGGCGGTCCGGCTCCTCGGCAGCCAGGTCGTGGGTCTCGGAAAAATCGACGTCGAGATTGTAAAGCTCCCAGACATCGGACTCAAAGGGCGTGCCGGGGGGATGGAAGGCCACAGCCTTGTAGCCATCCTTCCAGAGCCCCCGGTGTCCGAACATCTCGAAGTACTGGGGACGATCTCGGGCGCGGGCCCGCGAGTCGTTGAGAGAGGCTGCGAAACTGACCCCCTCCAGGGGCATCTGAGGCACCCCGGCGATCACCTCCGGCGGGGTCAGGCCCAGGATGTCCAAGAGGGTGGGCGTGAAGTCCGTGACGTGGGTGAACTGGGTGCGAACCTCGCCCCGCGCCGCCAGGCCATTGCGCCAGGAGATCACCAGGGGATCACGGATGCCGCCGCCATGGGTGTTTTGCTTGTAGCGGCGCAGAGGGGTGTTGGAGGCCATGGCCCAACCCTGCGGAAAGTTGGAGTGACTGTCGGGGCCGCCGATGTCGTCGATCCGCGCCAGCTTCTCGGCCATCGGCTCGAACTTCAGATTGTAGGGGCCCATGGCATTGACCATGCCCAAAGGGCCGCCCTCCTGACTGGCCCCATTGTCGGAAAGCACCAGGATCAGAGTGTCATCACGGATACCTGCCTCATCCAGGAAGGCAAGCAGGCGGGCGATGTGCTGGTCGGCGTGATCCAGCATGCCGGCAAAGGCGCTCTGCAGGCGGGTGAAGACCCGCTGGTCGTCGGGCAGGCACTCGTCCCAGGGTCGGATACCGTCGTTGCGAGGGGGCAACTCGGTGTCGGGCGGCACGATGCCCATTGCCTTCTGACGGGCCAGGCGCTGCGCGCGCTCCACGTCCCAGCCGTGGGCAAAGACCTCGTCATAGCTCTGTATGAGATCGCGCGGCGCCTGGTGAGGGGCGTGGCACGCACCTGGGGCCAGCCAGAGCAGCCAGGGCTTGTCAGGGGCGTCGGCCTCATGGTCGGCGATGAAGCGGATCGACTGGTCCACCAGATCGGCGGTCAGATGATAGCCGTCGCCATAGCCGCCCGGCGGATCGATGGGGGTATTGTCCCGCACCAGTTCAGGTGCAAACTGGTCGGTCTCGGCATCCATGAAGCCATAGAACCGGTCAAAGCCGCGACCCAGGGGCCACCCGTCGAAGGGGCCGCTGGGACCGGTCTCGGTCAGGGACGTGGCGTGCCACTTGCCCACCATATAGGTGCTATAGCCGTGGGGCTTGAGCATCTCGGGCAGGGTGCCCGCTTCGCGGGCGATCTTGCCGCGATAGCCCGGAAAGCCGGAGTCAAAATTGGCCAGACACCCCATCCCCACCGAGTGGTGGTTTCGACCGGTCAGCAGGGCGGCCCGGGTGGTGGAGCACATGGCCGTTGTATGGAAGCTGGTATAGCGCAGGCCTTCGGCGGCCAGGGCGTCAATGGCGGGCGTGCGGATCGGCGAGCCATAGCAACCGAAGTCGGAGAACCCGACATCGTCAAACAGCACCACCAGGATGTTGGGCGCGCCCTTGGGCGCCCGCGCCTTGGGCGGCCAATAGGGCACCGACTCCGCCAGGGTCCGTCCGATCTTCGCCGCCATCAGAATCTCCCGATATTATTGGCGTCATGAGTGCCAGTTTATCGGGAGACCGCAAGCCGGCTACTTCTGGGTCGCGTAGAGTTTGACCACGGCGTTGAGGAAGTCGCGGCCCTCATAGAGCGAGCGGACCCGAATACGTTCGTTCAGGCCATGGACCCCGCCGCCGTCCGGGTCGCCGAAGATGCCCGACAGGCCATAGCTGGGGATACCGGCGGCGTTGGTGAAGCGGCTATCGGTGGCACCGGTGGACATAGCCGGCACCAGGGGCACGCCGGGCCACATCTTGGCGGAGACCTGCTGGATCGGGCCAAGGATGGTCTTGGTGAGCGGCGGCGGTGGCGAGACCGGGCTGGGGACCCCCACCATGGACACCGCGATCTTGTCGTCGGCAAAGACCGCAATCAGTTGGTCGCGCACCGAGGCCAGGGTCTCGCCGGGCAGAATGCGGCAGTTGACGTTGGCCTCGGCCCTCTGGGGCAGGGCGTTGGGGGCGTGGCCAGCATTGACCATGGTGGCCACACAGGTGGTGCGCATCATGGAGTTGCGGCTGGGATCCTTGATCACCTCGGCCACGGCGGCCGCGTTGGTTGGGTCCTTGGCGACAGCGGCCATGGCCGCCCCCGAGGCACCGCCTTCGATGACCGCCATCTTCTCGAAGTGATTGCGGGTGGCCTCGTTGAGGCGGATCGGGAAATCAAAGGCCGCCAGCCGGTTCAAGGCCCCGGCCAGATGGTAGATGGCGTTGTCCTTGGAGGGCCTGGAGGAATGCCCCCCCGGATTGGTCGTCACCAGGGTGAAGTCCTGATAGACTTTCTCGCCCGCCTGAATACCGAGGAACTGCCGCTCCCCCTTCTCGTTCAGCCGACCGCCGGCCCCCTCGTTGAGGGCGAACTCGGCCTCCATCAGCGGACGGTGGTTCTTCAGCAGCCACTCGACGCCATCAAACGTGTCGGAGGTCTCCTCGCCGCAGGTCAGCACCAGCTTCAGGCCCCGGCGAGGTTTGAAACCCTCGGTCTTGAAGCCGATCATGGCGTCGGTGAAGATCGCGGCCATGGCCTTATCGTCGCTGGCACCTCGGGCATAGAAGTAGCCGCCCTCCTCGATCAGGGTGAAGGGATCGCGGGTCCAGTCGGCGCGGTTGGCCTCCACCACATCAACGTGGGCCAGCAGCATGATGGGTTTCAGCTTGGGGTCGGTCCCGGCCAGGGTCGCGATCAGCGCCCCGTCCTTGGGCCGATCGGTCGGGGCCAGGATGGTGATGTCCCTGTCGGCATAGCCAGCGGCCTTGAGGCGCACGGCCATCTTTTCCTCAGCCGTAGTGCAACTGCCCACCGACAGCGTGGTGTTGGTCTCCACCAACTCCTTGTAGAGCGCTCGGAAGGCCGCCTGGTCGGGGCGCGTCTGGGCCTGGGCGGCAGATGCAGCAAGCGCTAGGAGCGCGACGGTCAGGGCTGTACGGATCATCTGAGGCTTCCGATAACGAGGGTTCCCGATCCTAGATTGGCTGCGGGCCTGCTCGCAACTAATTCAGCGGCGCCTTCTTCACCGGCTCAGGCGGCAGGGGCGCAACATTGACGCCCTCCTGCGTCAGTTCTCGCACCTCGGCCAGGGTAGCTTCGCCATAGATGCCGCGTTGCTCGGCCACCCCCTCATGGATGGCGCGAGCCTCCTGAGCAAAGGTGTCGCCGACATAGTCGAAGTTGTCTTCGACGTGCTGACGGACCTGGGACATGGCCTGCATCATCACCTCGCGCGCCCGGGGCGTCATATCGGGACTGTTGCGTTTGGTGCCCGCCACCATAGGGGCCATGATCTGTTTGGCGACGGTCGTGGAACCGCAGGTGGGGCACCCGATCTGACCCGCCAGGGACTGGGTGTCAAAGTCTTCCGACGAGCCGAACCAGCCCTCGAACTCGTGGGCCTGATCGCAGGCCAGGGCATAGCGGATCATGGCAGCGGTACGGGCGCGGCAAAGGTCCGGGCATTGGCCAGGGCGGGGATCGCCGTGCGGGCCTTACCCACGGCAGCAAGATCAAGATCCACCACCAGAACACCCGGTTCGTCGTGGGCAAGCTGCCCGAGAATCTCGCCCCAGGGGGCGATGGCGATCGTATGCCCCCAGGTGCCTCGGCGGTCCTCATGGAAGCCGCCCTGGGCCGGGGCCAGGACAAAGCTGCCGGTCTCGATGGCCCGGGCCCGCAGCAGGATCTCCCAGTGGGCCTCGCCCGTGGGCCGGGTGAAGGCGGCCGGGACCATCATCACCTGGGCACCGGCCAGGGCCAGAGCCCGATAGACCGCCGGGAAGCGCATGTCGTAGCAGATGGTCAGGCCGAGTGGCATGTCGCCGGCCAAGGCGGTCACCGCCCGGTCGCCGGGTTCATAGGTCTCGCTCTCACGGGCCGTCTCGCCGGTGGGTAGATCGACGTCGAACATGTGCAGCTTGTCGTAGGTGGCGGTCACCTCGCCGCTCGGCGAGATCAGGACTGAACGGTTTGCCGCCTTGCCGTTTTCGCGCCTGACCAGGGCCGAGCCGATCAGCAGCCAGACTTCCAATTCCCTGGCCAGGGCCTGCATCCCCTGCACCACAAGATCATCGGCCAGCAGGGTAAGCTGGGGCAGCAGGGCGAGCTTGTCCTTTTGCAGGATGTTGCTGCCCTCGGGCGTGGCGACAAAGGTGGCCCCCTGGGCGGCGGCCTGCCGCACCAGCGGCGTCAGGTGGTCCAGCGCCGCCGCATGGCTGGCGGGGGTTCGGGTCTGGATCAGGCCGACGCGCAGGGTCATGCCAACCTTAGAAGCCGCTCAGCGCCAGATTGGCAAGGGCTCAGGCGGCCAACAGGGCGTCCAGCTTGCCGTCCTGCTCCAGGGCCAGCATGTCGTCACAGCCGCCGATATGATCCTCGCCGATGAATATCTGCGGGAAGGTGGCCCGCCCGCCGGACCGGGTCATCATTTCCTGGCGCTTGTCGGGATCAAAAGCCGCCTCGATCTCGGTGAAGGCGGCACCCTTCTCCTCCAGCAAGGAAACAGCCCGGATGCAGTAGGGGCAGTAGGGCTTGGTGTAGATGGTGACTTGGGTCATGTCTCAACTATGGCCGGTGAGGTTTAAGGATCTCATATAGTCACGTCGGCGGCTTCTTTCACCCTGGCAACCACAGCCACGTCCACCGCGCTCGCCCCAGCCTTGAGGAGCGCACGCGCGCAGCCCTCGACTGTGGCACCGGTGGTCATCACGTCATCGATCAACAGGATGCGCCGACCCGCCACCTGTTTGACCCGAGCAGCGGGCACATCGAAAGCTGCGGCCACATTGCGACGCCGCCCTGATCCAGACTTGCCACCCTGGCTCTCCGTGGCCCGCACCCGCACCAGGGCATCGGGCAGGTAGGTCACCCCTGAGAGCCGGCTCAGGGGACGGGCGATCTCGGCGGCCTGGTTATAGCGCCGCCCCAGCAGGCGGAAGGGGTGCAGCGGGACCGGCACGATGGCGTCGGCCTCAGCCAGGAGGTCACGGGCCGCCCGCCCCAGCCACCGGGCAAACAGCGGCGCAAGGTCGGTGCGGTCGGCGTGCTTGAGCTGCAGGATCGGCCCGCGCGCGGCATCATCATAGAGGCAGGCGGCCCGGGCGCGGGCAAAGTCCCTAGGATGGGCGGTGCAGGCCGCGCAGCGAACCCCTGCACCTAAGAGGTACTCAAAGGGCGTTCCGCAGCCATCGCAGACCGGATCGTCTAGGAAGTGGATCTGGCTCCAGCCCGCCGCCGTCAGGCCGGTGGCCAGGGGCCGCGGGCCGTCATCCAGCGACTGGGGTGGAAACAGCAGGTCCAGGGCAGCCCGCCCCGCCGATTTCATAGCCGGCCCCGGTTTCCACCAGGCCTCTGACAGGTCATCCTGTCGCCTCATGTCGCTCCCGCCCCAACTCTTCGACCGCGCCCTGTTGCGCGCCCGCCTGGCCCGCGCCGCACGTGGCTACGGCCAGGCTGACTTTCTCAAGCGCCGCGCGGCGGAGGACGCCGTGGTTCGCCTGGAGGCCATCCTGCGGGACTTTCCCCGCGCCGTCGACCTGGGGGCCCGCAATGGGGCCTTTCGTCGGGCGCTTGAGGCCAGTGATGCGGCCGCCCGTGTGGGGATGTTGGTGGAGGTCGACCTCGCCGCCGCAATGCTGGCCGACCGCGGTGGGCCTCGGGTGGTGGCCGATGAGGAGCGCCTGCCCTTCGCCTTGGCATCCCTGGACCTTGTGGTCTCCACCCTGGCCCTGCATTGGACCAACGACATGGTGGGGGCCATGGTCCAGGTCCGTCGGGCCCTGAAGCCTGACGGCCTCTTCATCGGCTCGATGTTCGGTGGTGCCACCCTGACCGAGCTGCGGGCCTGCCTGATCGCCGCCGAGATCGAGCTTACCGGTGGGGCAGGCTCGCGGATCTCCCCCTTCGCCGATGCCTATGATGCGGCGGGCCTGCTGCGGCGGGCGGGATTTGCCCTGCCGGTGGTGGACGTCGATCGGGTGACCGTGCGCTACGCCCATCCCCTGAAGCTGCTGGCCGACCTGAGGGCGATGGGCGAGACCAGCGTCCTGGCGCAACGCCACCCCCGCGCCCTGACCCGCGCGGTGCTGGGACGGGCGCTGGAGCTCTATGTCGAGCGGTTCGCCGAGCCGGATGGTCGGGTGGTGGCCACTTTCGAGATCCTGACCCTCACCGGCTGGACCCCCGATGAAAGCCAGCAGAAGCCCCTCAAGCCCGGCAGCGCCAAGATGCGGCTCGCAGACGCTCTGGGGGTGGTGGAGCAGCCCTTGCCACGGGCTGAAGACTAGAAAACCTATCGCCTCGATTTCGTCTTGATTGACCGATCAACTCATGCTTAATTGATCATTCAATCAAGAGGCCCTGACCTTGGACTCGACCCGCAACAGACTGATCTTCGCGGCCATGCGGCTCTTTTCGGAGAAGGGCTATCTGTCGACGTCGGTGGCTGACATCCTGCGGGAGGCCAATGCCAATTCTGGCAGCCTCTACCATGTGTTTCCCACCAAGCAGGACCTGCTGATCGCCACCTTGGAGATGTACCGGGACGGCATCGTGCCCATGCTGCTCACGCCCGCCTGGGACGGTGTGGAGGATCCGATCGAGCGGGTCTTTGCGCTGTTGGGAGCCTACCGCCGCAGCCTGGAGATGACAGACTGCCTCTATGGCTGCCCCATCGGCAGTCTGGCGCTGGAGATTCACGAGCCCGATCCAGACGTTCGCCAGATGCTGGCGACCAATTTTGATGGATGGCGCCATCACGTGCAGGTGTGCCTAGAGGCCGGGCGGGACCAACTCCCTTCCGACACCGACACCCGTCAGCTCGCAACCTTTGTCCTGACTGTCATGGAGGGCGGGGTCATGCAGTCGCGGACCTTTCGCAACCTCGAGGCGTTCGACGCCAGCGTCGCGAGTCTCAGGGACTATTTCGATCGGTTGGCTCAGGCCGCTGGTTCATCACCCCGCCCCGGCGGCTGACCTTGGAAAGAAGAGAAATGCGAAAACTTCTGATCGCCACCCTGATGGCAGCCAGTTTCGGGGCACCGGCCATGGCAGCCGACACGGTGGTCAATTCGTCCTTCACCGAACCCAATGGCGACCGTGTCCTGCAGGTCTCCATCGTCATCGATGCGCCCGCTGCCAAGATCTGGAAGTCCTTTGTCGATGAGCCCACCCTGAAGGCTTGGAACGCACCGGTGGCCCGGGTCGACCTTCGCAATGGCGGTGCGATCGAACAGGGCTACGACCCACAGGCGAAACTGGGCGGACCCAACACCATTCACCACAGCATCATTACCTACCTGCCCGAACGATTGCTGGTCCTGCGCAACATCAGCACGCCGCCTGGGCTTCCGGGGGCCGAACTGTACCGACAGATCGTCCAGATCGTCAGTCTTGAGCCCCTGGGTGAGGACCGCACCCGCGTGACCCTCTCCCATTCGGGCTATGGGCAGGGCGCTGGCTATGACGGTCTCTATCGCTTCTTCACCCAGGGCAATACCGGCTACCTTGCCGCGCTCAAAACGCTCAACGAGAAGCCCTAGCCGACCGGCCACCATCCCACTTCCCCATGATCTCGAAGTACCCCATGCTGCCATCTTGCTGACAGGCCGGAGCAGCGAGATGGGGGCTTTGAAACGGAAATGCGCCGCGCTGATCGCCTGTTCCAGATCATCCAGATCCTGCGGAGATCTCGCACACCGGTGACCGGCCAGGCCCTGGCGGAGGAGTTGGAGACCTCCAAGCGCACGGTCTATCGCGACATCGCCGACCTGATGGCCCAGCGGGTGCCGGTCCGGGGCGAGGCGGGGATCGGCTATGTGTTGGATCGGGGCTATGACCTGCCGCCCTTGATGCTGACCCCGGATGAGATTGAGGCGGCGGTACTGGGGGCCCAGTGGGTGGCCGGGCGGGGCGATCCGGCCCTGGCCAAGGCGGCCCAGGACCTGATCGCCAAGATCAGCGTGGCCATCCCCGAACGGCTGCGCCCCTATATCGATACCCCCTCCATGAGGACCCCGCCCTCGCGCTACCTGCGGCCCGACGCCATCGATATGACCCAGGTCCGCGCCCAGATCCACGCCGGCCGCAAGATCGAGATCTGTTACCGCAACGAGCAGGGCCAGGAGAGCCAACGCACCCTCTGGCCGGTGGCCATCGGCTATCTGGACTCGGTGCGGATGCTGATGGCCTGGTGCGAGCTGCGGCAGGATTTCCGCAGCTTCCGCACCGACCGGGTGACGGCGGCGACCTTCCTGGAGGACCGCTATCCCGAGCGGCCTGCGGTGCTGCGGACCCGCTGGCGCCAGGCGATGGAGGCGCAGCGCGACACCCATCCAGACGGTCGAAGCTAGATCAGGTGCCGCTCTCCATCCAGGCTGATCACCACATCGGCCCGCCCCGGCATCTCGGCCAGGATGTGGCGGGTCAGCCGCTCATAGTGGGCGATGAAGTCGGCCACGCCGGCGTCGGTCATGGCTCGCTTGAGGTCGCCGCCCTCGTGGGTCAGGCGGGCCCGCAGCTTGGCCTCCTGCTCGCGACGCCAAGCCAGCACCACCTCGAAGCTGGGGGCCTGGAACAACACCAGCAGGTCGATGGCGGCAAACAGTGTCTGGTAGGGACCGGCCAGGGCGGCATTGACGAAGGCGCGCCAGCGGCCGTCGGGGTCCTGCTCCTGCTCCAGGTCATTGATGGCTTGGGCCAGGGCGGCAGGGTCCTGCGGCTTGGCCCCGACACACCAGCCCTCCAGCAGGATGACATCCACCGGCCCCGCAACCGACGCACCTTGGGGCCGGCGATCATCGCTGGCCTTGTCGAAGGAAGGCACCAGGGTCTGGCCGGGGCAGGCCAGGCTGCCCAAGACCTCAAGGCCCAGGGCCACGTCATGGGTTCCAGGCACCCCCCGCACAGCCAGCAGGGGATGAACCTCCCGCGCCAGGACCTGACGTTGAGTGTGAGTCAGGTAGAGGTCGTCCAGGGACAGGACGGCCACCGTGAGACCGGCGCCCTGCAACAGGTGCTTGAGCACGGCGGTCAGGGTGGACTTACCGCTGGCCTGTGCCCCGCAGATCCCCACCACCAGGCCAGGCTTTGGGGGATGGCCCAGGATGCGGTCGGCCAGGGGCACACAGATCGCCCGGGCGCTCTGGGCAAAGTCGGCGGGCAGGCCCTCGGCAGCGATGAAGTCGGTGAGCCACGCATCCATGGGGCCAGCTTAGAACAGGTCGGCCGTGTCATGCACCTATCCGGGCAGGACAGGCCACTCCCCCCTGAACGTCTTCGTCGGACTTGTGCCTAGGAAGACGGGCCGGAGGGGCTCCCCAGATGCGCCCCCTCTGGGGGAGCTGGCGCGTAGCGCCTGAGGGGGACTTTGACTCTTGTTTCGGGGGCCCCGGTGTCGCCTACGGCGATCCCCCTCCGGCCCGCACTTTCGTGCGGTCCACCTCCCCCACATCGCGCTGCGCGCTGGGGGAGGATCTGAGAAACCAGATGCGCCCCCTCTGGGGGAGCTGGCGCGTAGCGCTTGAGGGGGAACTTTGCCTCTTGTTTGGGGGGGCCAACCTGTCACCTACGGCGATCCCCCTCCGGCCCGCACTTTCGTGCGGTCCACCTCCCCCACATCGCG
>JANPAO010000300.1:0-5584 GCA_031429955.1 Phenylobacterium sp.
GCAGACCCACCGCCCCGGCCAAGGCCCCGCCACGCGCCTCATGAGCCTTGGCGACCAGTTTCAGGGGACGATCGCGGCCAAATTCGAACTGGGCCTTCAATTGGTCACCGGGGTGCAGGACGCTGAGCGCCGCGACCCTGCCCTGCCCGCCGCCCCCAGCACGGCGCAGATCCAGATCCCCGGTCAGGTCAAAGACCCCATGCACGCCACTGAAGGCGGGCGCGAGGTCCAGTCGAGTTTGAACACGGTCGATGTTGAAGGACACCGGCAGGCCACGGGACTTGGTCTTTGGCGACAGGGTCGGCCGCCGCAGCAGGCTCACCTGTTCGGCCACGATTTTCTCAGCGTGGAAATTTCGCCTCAGAAGCTCAACATAGTGCCATGTTATCGTGAGGTTCCTGGCTTCCAGCCAGGTGCCCTTTTCGTCCGAGATCGTCAGATGGGCCACGCTGAAATGGCGCCAGACGTCGCCCCCGAGACCCTCGATCTTCAGCTTGCCAAAGCGACCCAGTTTCAGGCCGTTGACGCGGGCCTCGATCAATAGCCGCCCCTGGGGCAGCAGGACGCCGTAGCGTGCCGTCAGTAAGGAGGCTGACAGAAGCAGGGCGATCACGGCGCAGATGGCGACTATGGCCTGAGGCAAGCGGCGGCTCTTGACGATCTTCACCGCCGTCTCAGTCACCTCCTGGACGACCTCGACCGCCACCTCTTGGACATCGCGGGGGCCGGTCAAAAGCTTTGACCTATGCTGAGATAGATTTGGAAGGCGGAGTCGCCCGACCGCTTGACCAGCGGCACGGCGATATCGGCGCGGATCGGGCCAAAGCCCAGGTCATAGCGCACCCCCAGGCCCGCTCCGACGCTGAGATCCTTGCTGGTGGGAACCTGGTCAGACCCCACCGAGCCGGCATCGACGAAGGCCACCACCCCCCAGTGCTTGCCGATCTTCTGGCGCAGCTCCACCGAAGCCTCGGCCAGGGCCAGGCCCCCTTGCGGCGTGTTGTCGGCCAGGCGTGGGCCGATGGCCTGATAGGCATAGCCCCGCACAGACCCGCCGCCACCGGAATAGAAACGCCGTGAGGCCGGAACCTCGGGGATCGTGCCTCCGACGATGGATCCGGCCTTCAGACGGCCCGCCAGCACAGTGCGGCCCTTTTCATCGAAGGGCAGATAGGCCGAGGCTTGGCCCTGGATCCGCAGATAGGGCATGAGGTCCTCGCCGGCGATCACCGTCGGCTCAAGGCGCGCCTCCACCCGCCATCCCCGCTTGGGGTCCAGGGGATCGTCGGAGCGGTCCAGGGCCATGGCGCTGAGCACCGAGGCCGTCACCAGCTTGCGCCCCAGCGAGGTCACCCGACCGGCCTGGCGCTCATCGGTCTGGCTATAGTCGAGGGCGGTGCCCAGGGTGATGAAGGAGGTCCTGCGATATCGGCGCTCGACGTCGGCGCGGGCCCCGATCCCGGTCTCATCATAGGCGTCGGTTCGGGTCCGATAGAGACCCACCTGCCCCTTCAGGGTCTGCTGCGCGCGACGCCAGTGGGGCAGGGTCAGGTCGGCCCCGAGACGGCTGTCCACCGACGAGGCGCGGGCGTAGTAGGAATAGGTGTCGGCACGGCCCAGCAGATTGTAGCGGGTCCATCGGGCATCGCCGCCGAAGCCCTCGCTGGTGGAATAGCTGGCCCCCAGTTCGAGGGTGCGCGGCTTGCGATCCACAAGACTGACCACCACCGGACGCAGACCCTGTGGCGTGGCCTGCGCCTTTCCGGCCAGGGCGACCGTGACGCTGTCATAGACCCCGGTGTCCAGCAGTCGGCGCTCCAGCTCACCGACATCGTCGGGGTCATAGGGATCGCCAGCCTTCCACGGGGCCAGGCTGCGCAGCCAATCGGGGTTGGAGCGCCCTGGACTCACCAGGTCCAGCCCATCGAGACGGACAAGGTCGCCCGACACGATGCGAAAGGTCGGCCGCACGGAACGGTCGGCATGATCGACGACCACCTGCCGCTCGCCCGGCGCGACATCGGCATAGCCCCGCTTCTGGACCGCAGCCAGGATCCGGCCCTCGGCCCCCAGCACATCGGCGGCCCGGCCCGCCTGACCATTGGCCAGGCCCATCACCGCCTCGCCCGCCAACTGCACGCCAAGGGTGGGCTCGGGGCCGACCCACTCCAGCTTGGGGTCTTCGATCCTGAAACGCAGTCCCGGCTGCACGCGGACCACAGCCTGGGCCGGCTCGGCCTCGGTGACATCGGCCTCCACCTGGTTGGCGTAGTAGCCCTCTGAGCGAAGCAGGGCGACGGCATCCTCGGCGGCCACACGGGCCCGGCGCCGCGCCTCGAAGCGGTTCTCAATGGGCCGGTCGGTTTCGCCAATGGCGATGGCGACAGCCGTCCGCAGTTTAGGATTGAGATCGCCCTCAATGGCCGCCTTGGGCGCGGCCCACGCGGAAGCAGGCACCCCCTGGGCACACAGTGCCGCCGAGGCGGCGACGACAAAGACCAGTCGTGCCAAGGTCAAGATTCCCTGCCGCCCCCGCCACCGGGTCTATCGCGGGTTGCCCCCGCTTGTCACCCCGTTCGCAAACGGGCAGGTGCTTCCAAACCAGGCAGTTTGCTGCCTAGATACCAGGCAGTGCCGATTGCGACAGCGATCAGCCTCGAAAGCTGTCCGTCGGCGGTGCCGCAAACCCTAGGGTCGGCACCGATCAAGGCAGCGGGATATATTGAACTTGGAGTGGAGTCAGATGACGGCGCGACGATCAGGGGACGCCGGCGTTGCTGAATCCCTGCCCCCTGTCGACCTGCCCTATGATGAGATGACTACCGCCTCCGGGGGGGTGCGCGAGCACTATGTCGCCCTGCACGAGCGGGTCGCCACCCTTGCCTCTGCCGACATGGCCGAGCGGCAACGCACGTTGGAACGCTACTTCCTGCTGCAGGGCATCACCTTCACCGTCTATGGGGCAGAGAGCTCGACAGAGCGGATCATCCCCACCGACCTGCTGCCTCGGATCCTCCCGGCGACCGAGTGGTCCACCATCGAGACCGGCCTGACCCAGCGCCTGCGCGCCCTGAACATGTTCCTTGCCGACATCTATGGCGAGCAGCAGATCCTGATGGACGGGGTGGTGCCCCGCGACCTGGTGCTGATGGCCCCGTCCTATCGCCGGGAGATGCAAAACCTCTATGTGCCCCACAAGGCCTACGCCAATGTCTGCGGCTCGGATCTGATCCGGCGGCCCGATGGAGCGTTTGCGGTGCTGGAGGACAATCTGCGGGTCCCCTCTGGGGTGTCCTACATGCTGGCCAATCGGGAGGCCTCCAAGCGGACCTTCCCCGGCACCTTCCGGGCCTCGAATGTGCGGGCGGTGGATCGCTATCCCGACCTGCTGCTCTCCACCCTCAAGAGCATGGCGGCTGACTGGCGGCCGAACCCCCAGGTGGTGGTGCTGACACCGGGGGTCCACAACTCCGCCTATTTCGAACATGCCTATCTCGCACGCCTGATGGGAGCCCCGCTGGTGGAGGGGCGCGACCTCGTGGTGCATGAGAACATGGTCTATATGCGCACCACTACCGGCCTGCGCCGCATCGACGTGATCTATCGCCGGGTGGACGACGATTTCATTGATCCCCTGACCTTCCGAAGGGACTCAGGGCTCGGGGTGGCGGGCCTGTTCAATGCCTACCGGGCCGGCAATGTGGTGATCTGCAATGCACCCGGCACCGGGGTCGCCGACGACAAGGCGGTCTATGCCTATGTGCCCGAGATCATCAAATACTACCTGGGTGAGGATGCGATCCTGCCCAATATCGAGACCTTCCTCTGTCGTGAGCCCGCCCAGCTCAGCCATGTGCTGGCCAATCTGGACGCCCTGGTGGTCAAGGCGGTCGGGGCGTCGGGGGGTTACGGCATGCTGATCGGGCCCCATGCCAGCCGCAAGGAGCGCAGCGAGTTTGCCGACGCCCTGCGCGCCAATCCGGCCAACTATATTGCCCAGCCCACCATCCAGCTCTCCACCGCCCCCTGTCTGGTGGACGGAGAGATCGAGCCCCGCCACGTCGATCTTCGCCCCTTTGTCCTGTCAGGCGACAAGATCACCGTCACCCCAGGGGCCCTCACCCGGGTGGCCCTGAAGAAGGGTTCCCTGGTGGTCAATTCCAGCCAGGGCGGGGGATCGAAGGACACCTGGGTCCTGGCCGCGGACGCCCAGGAGGCGCAGTCATGATGCTCGCCCGCGTGGCCGACAGCCTCTATTGGATGGGGCGCTATGTGGAGCGCGCCGAGCACCTGTGCCGTCTGTCGGACGTGATGCTCAATGCCACCCTGGACCGGAGTGAGGCCGCCAGCCAGGTGGCCCGCATCGTCCTGGCCTCGGTGGGCGACCTGAGCCAGGACAAGCTGATGGCGCCCTATGATGCAGCCCTGTCCCTGGCCTTTGACCGCGGGGATGGCGGGTCGATCACCAGCTCACTTTCGCGCGCCCGCGAGAACGCCCGCCAGGTTCGCGACCAGATCACCAGCGAGACCTGGGAGCGCTTGAACCTGATCTATCTGCGGGTCACCAGCCCTGGGGCCACCAAGGCCTTCGAGGGCGGCTCCTCGGCCTTCCTGCACGACATCATCGCCGATCTGCACCTGTTCAAGGGGGCCGCCGACGCCACCATGAGCCATGGCGAGGGCTGGCAGTTCCTGCTGCTGGGGGTGCATCTGGAGCGCGCCCAACTGATCGGTCGCCTGCTGGCCGTATGTTTCGGCGATGCCCGCCAGAGACCCATCACCGACCACTTCGCGCTCACCAGCCTGCTGCGGATGGGGTGTGCCCTGGAACCCTATCTGCGGCGCTACACCGCCGATGTGCGGCCCGAATTGATCCTGGAGTTCCTGATGTTCGATGAGGACTTCCCCCGCTCCATCCGGTTCTCCACCGCGCGGATCGAGGAGCACCTGACGGCAGCCAGCCGCTATGTGGATGCCGGCCATGCCGGCCCGGAACGGTTGGCGGGGCGACTGAAGGCCCGCCTGCAATATGCTGATGTGGAGAACATGAAACTTGGCGACGCCGGGGCCCTGCTGGCCACCGTGCTGGACGAATGCTCGGCCATCCACACCTCGATCTACGACACCTTCGTCGCCTATTCCCTCGAAATGCGATTGCCCACCTGATGCTGTTGGAAGTGCGCCACGTCACCCAGTACCATTATGCCGCCCCGGTACGGGAAAGTGTGATGGAGCTCTGGATGCAACCCCAGAGAAGCCCGGTTCAGAGACTGATCAGTTTCGAGCTGGAACTTGATCCCCCGGCCCAGCTGTTCTCCTACACCGACGCCTTCGGAAACGCCGTCTATCACTTCGACGTACCCCAACCCCACGACCGGCTGAGAATCCTGGCCCGGGCGGCGGTGGAGACCCAAGCTGCTGCGGTCTCCCCTCAGGTGCTGGACTTCGGTGAATGGGATCGGCTGAAGAGTGATTTCGTGCGCGGTGAGAACTTCGACTTCCTGCACCACCATGGCTTTGCCGTGGAGACCCAGGCCCTGGCCGAGTTTGTGGCCGGGGTCGGGATCGACCGGTTACGGGCTCG
>JANPAO010000301.1:0-1945 GCA_031429955.1 Phenylobacterium sp.
GGCAAATCTGGTTTCTTTCGTTTGCCTTAGCTCAGCAGTTCATTTCGACAGTCCTTTATCTGATCGTGCCCACAGTGGCGCTCAGTCATGCGCTCACTGGTCCTGACCTGAGGCTCAATTGGCCGGGTATTTGAGACAAGAATTTGCCGACAAGCCGTCATTCGGCGATAGGTGGCCTTTGACCGCTTCCGGGCGATGAACCGCCGACCCCCGGCCGCACGGACGCCAAGCGTCAGAGTCTCTCCACCAGGCTGAGCCTCTGACCTGAGGCGCATCAGACCGGGGCACCGCCGTCATCAATGGGTGTCGATAGGTCGCGCCGACATTGCGTCGGGCGGTCCTGACCGCTATCTCCCACGCCAATTCTCCCATTTCGAAGAGCGAGCGCGGACGCCCCATGGCGCAGCAGTACATTTTCCAGATGCAGGGCCTCACCAAGGCCTATCCCGGCGGCAAGAAGGTGTTCGAGAACATCTGGCTGTCCTTCTATTCCGACGCCAAGATCGGGGTGGTGGGGGTCAACGGTTCGGGTAAGTCCACCCTGCTGAAGATCATCGCCGGCGTGGACAAGGAGTTCAACGGCGAGGCCAAGCCGGCCGACGGCGTCAAGATGGGCTACCTTGAGCAGGAGCCCCACCTGGATGACAGCCTGAATGTCTGGGAAAACGTCATCGCCTGGTGCGAGGAAAAGAAGATCGTCGACCGTTACAATGCGATCGCCGTCGAGCTTGGGGAGAACTACACCGACGAACTGATGGAGGAGATGACCGCCCTCCAGGAGAAGATCGACGCCGGTGATCTCTGGGACATCGATTCCAAGATCCAGATGGCCACCGACGCCCTGCGCTGCCCGCCCGACGACTGGACCACCACCAACCTGTCAGGCGGTGAGAAGCGCCGCGTGGCGCTCGCCCGCCTGCTGTTGTCCAAGCCCGACATGCTGCTGCTGGACGAACCCACCAACCACCTGGACGCCGAGAGCGTCGCCTGGCTGCAGCATCACCTGGAGAACTTCCCCGGCTGCGTCATCCTGGTGACCCACGCCCGCTACTTCCTGGATCAGGTGACCAAGTGGACCCTGGAATTGGATCGCGGCAAGGGCATCCCCTACGAGGGCAACTATTCCGGCTGGCTGGAGCAGAAGACCAAGCGCATCGTCCAGGAACAGTCGGAGAGCGAGGCCCGCCAGCGGGCCATGACCCGGGAACTGGAATGGGTTCGCTCCGGCGCCAAGGCTCGCCAGGCCAAGTCCAAGGCCCGCCTGGCCAACTATGACGAGATGGTCCGCGAGCAGGAGGCCGCCCGCGGCGCCCAGACCTTCGCCACCATCCAGATCCCGCCCGGCCCCCGCCTGGGCAATGTGGTGATCGAGGCCAACAACCTCACCAAGGCCTATGGCGACAAGGTGCTGTTTGAGAACCTGTCCTTCAGCCTGCCGCCCAATGGCATCGTCGGCGTGATCGGACCCAACGGGGCCGGCAAGTCGACCCTGTTCCGGATCATCACCGGCCAGGAACAGCCCGACAGCGGCACGTTCCGGGTCGGTGAGACGGTGAAGTTGGCCTATGTCGATCAGAGCCGCGATGCGCTGGATCCGGCCAAGACGGTCTGGCAGGAGGTCTCCCAGGGACTGGATATCCTGGCGGTCGGCAAGCGCGAAATCAACACGCGATCCTATGTTGGCTCGTTCAACTTCCGGGGCGGCGACCAGCAGAAGAAGGTCGGCCTGCTATCGGGCGGGGAGCGCAACCGCGTCCACCTGGCCAAGACCCTGACCACCGGCGGCAATGTCATCCTGCTGGACGAACCGACCAACGACCTGGACATCGAGACCCTACAGAACCTGGAAGAGGCGCTGGAGGAGTTCGCCGGCTGCGCGGTGGTGATCAGCCACGACCGCTGGTTCTTGGACCGGCTTTGCACGCACATCCTGGCCTTCGAGGGC
>JANPAO010000302.1:0-1998 GCA_031429955.1 Phenylobacterium sp.
AACTGCGCCAGGATCCGGATCCCGGGTTCGGTCAGGCCCAGATCGGCACCGTTTTCTTGGCCAGCCGCGTCGATGTCGCTCATATTGCGAAGATTCCGTGATCTGAGGACATCAGAACATGTCCTGTTTGGAAGCGGCGCTGCTATCATGGCACCTGTGCGGATGCAACGTCACCCCTGACGCGGGGCTTGTAACCGCCTATATGACGTTCTCCCCTGGTCTCCATCGAAGCGATAGACACTTTGCCCATCCTAGAGCTGATCATCTTCGCGGCCCTGGCCGCTGTCGTGCTGTACCAACTCTATTCGGTGCTGGGCCGCCGGGTTGGCCGCCAGCCGGAGGACGCGGCCACACCCAAGGCCGGCACCCAGGCCAAGCTCACCGATCGCACCGACATCGAGGAGCTCCAGGCTGCCGAGGCCGCCGAGGGCGTCGCCCTGTCGGGACTGGCCGCCGTCCGGGCCCGGGACGGGAGCTTCGACCTCAATCACTTCCTCAGCGGCTCCAAGAGTGCCTATCAGATGGTGGTGACCGCCTTTGCCGCCGGTGACCGTGACACCCTGCGCAAGCTGTTGTCGCCGGCTATCTTCGCGGGATTCGATGCGGAAATTGCCCGCCGCGAAGCCGAAGACCGCACCGAAAGCGTCACCTTCCAGCATCCTCCCCGCGCCGACCTTGAGACCGCCGATGTGGTGGGCGACAAGGCCCAGGTCACGGTCCGCTTCCTGGCCGAGTTCCGCAGCCGCACCACCGGACCCGAAGGCGAAGGGGTGGATGACCGGCGAACTGCGGAACTCTGGACCTTTGAACGCGATCTTAAGAGCCGCGACCCCAATTGGACGCTCATCGGCGTCGATGCCGCCCAGGCGTGAGGCCACCTGTCCATCCCGGCTCGCGCCGGACCAGTCTGGAAGTCCTGTGGCCGCACCCAAACTCAAAATCCTTGCAGCCTGTCTGGCGGCCCTGGCGCTAAGCGCCTGCGCCACTACCAAACCGCCCCCGTCCCCGCCGACCCCTTCTACTCCCGAGACGCCCGTCCTGGCGACGCCGGAACGGTTCAGCGATTTGCCGGGCTGGCGGCAGGACGACCACCTTCAGGCCTTCGAGGCCTTCCGTGCCACCTGTGGTGTGGCGCGCGATCCTGCCATGGCCGAGATCTGCCGCCGAGCCCGCACCCGGCAGGTTCCGGATCGCGAGGCGGCCCGCGCCTTCTTTGAAGATAACTTTCGGCCTGAGCTCCTGGCCGGTGTCGGGGTCCTGACAGCCTATTATGCGCCGGAGTATGAGGCCCGCGCCCGGCCCGATGCCGAGTTCTCCGCCCCGGTCCGCAGCAAGCCTGCTGATCTGGTGGCCAGCGGCACCGGCGGCCGGGACGCGCTGCAGCGACAGGCCGACGGCAGGCTGACGCCCTATCCAGATCGCACCGCCATTGAAACCGGCCCGCCGTCCCCAGCCCTGGCCTGGATGCGCCCGGAGGAACTCTTCTTCCTGCAGATCCAGGGATCAGGGGTCCTGACCTTCGGCGATGGCACCCGAGCCAAGGTGCTGTTTGCCGCCACCAACGGCCGTCCCTTCACCGGCATCGCCAACCTGATGCGCGACCGGGGTCTGCTGGCGGCCAACAATACCTCCGGCGAGGCGATCCGACAGTGGCTGGCCAGCCATCGGGGCCCTGAGGCCGAGGCGATCATGCGGCTCAATCCCCGCTACGTGTTCTTCAGCCTGGCCACCGATGACGGACGTCCGCCCGTGGGGGCCGCCGGCATCCCGCTGGCGGCCGGTCGCGCTGTGGCGGTGGATGCCAGCCGGCATGACCTGGGTCAGGTGTTCTGGATCGACGGAACCACACCGCTGCTCAATGGGGCCTTCCCCACCTATCGCAGGCTGGTGAGCGCCCTGGACGTGGGGGGTGCCATCAAGGGTGAGATCCGGGCCGACCTCTATCTGGGTCAGGGCCAGGCCGCCGGGGTCGAGGCGGGGCGCGTGCGGCACGATCTG
>JANPAO010000303.1:0-3398 GCA_031429955.1 Phenylobacterium sp.
TGCGCAGTCCGGCGAGGCCGTTGCGACCGAGCGTCAGGTCGTTCGGCGCGGCACCGAGGGGGCTGCGCAGATCGTGGCTCAGCAGGGCGACGATGGCTGGCCCATCCTGGGGCAACTCATATTCGAGGGTCGGCACCGCAGCGGTGGAGAGGGTCATGGGGCAAGGACTTATGCGACAGGCGGCGATCTCGCCGCAACGCAGGAACGCGTCGGCCGGCGGGCGGGTCTATTTGGCGCGGCTGGCACGCCCGGTTCGTCGCAGTTGTCGCATGGCCATGACCTAACTGTTCTCCGGCCAGGGGCGATTACGGCTCACGGCCCCTCAGGTCAATCGCGCGTTGCCGGGGGGCCTTTGCTGTCGCAAGGTCGCTACGCCCATGACCACAGATTCCCCCACCGATCCCGCCGAGCCCAACGGCCTGCGCGAGCTGCTCAAGCATCGCGACTACGTCCTGTTCTGGATCGCCCGCGTCGCCGCGACCCTGGGGGTGCAGATCCAAAGCGTCGCCCTGGGCTGGCAGATGTACGCCGTGGCCCGCGAGACCATGGATGTAAAGCAGGCCGCCCTCTATGTCGGCCTGATCGGCCTGGCGGCCTTTGTGCCGGTGCTCGTGCTCTCGCCGTTCGCCGGCGAGACGGCCGACCGCCACGATCGCCGTAAGGTGCTGCTGATCTGCTATGTCGGGGAAATCATCACGGCGGTGACCCTGGCTGCGGCCTCAATTTTCGATTTCGCCACCATTCCGCTTCTGCTCGTGCTCTCGGCCCTGTTTGGCGCCAGCCGGGCCTTCATGGGCCCTTCCTCCATCGCCCTTGGGCCGATGCTGGTGCCCCGCACCCTGCTACCGCGGGCCATCGCCTGGAATTCTCTGGCCTGGCAGGGCGGATCCATTGTGGGTCCAGCCCTTGGCGGACTCTTGCTCAGCCACTCCACCGGTCTGTCATATTCGGTCACGACGGTCCTCTATGTCGCGGCCATGTTGGCCGTCTTCCTCATACGCGGGGTGACACAGCCCAACGTTCAGCCGGGCTCACGCTGGGCTCTGATCCGCGAGGGGTTGGTCTATACCTGGACCAACAAGATCGTGTTCGGGGCCATCTCCCTGGACCTGTTTGCGGTCCTCCTTGGCGGCGCGACGGCACTGCTCCCGGTCTTTGCCCGGGATGTCCTGCATGTGGGCCCTGAAGGCTTTGGCCTGCTCAGGGCCGGTCCTGCCATCGGCGCGACCCTGGTGGCCGTGGTCCTGGCCACCCGACCGATCCGCCGACATGCGGGTCTCACCATGTTTGCCGGGGTCGCCGTGTTTGGGGCCGCGACCATTGTCTTTGGCCTCTCGAAGTCGCTGCCGCTCTCGGTCGCCGCCCTGGCGGTTCTGGGGGGGGCGGATATGCTCAGCGTCTATGTGCGTCAGACCCTGGTTCAGATCGTGACGCCTGACCATATGCGAGGCCGTGTGGCCGCCGTGTCGTCCCTGTTCATTGGGGCCTCCAACGAGCTGGGCGAGTTTGAAAGCGGAATTGTCGCGCGGTTCTTCGGGCCAGTGGGGGCGGCTGTGTTTGGTGGCGTCGGGGCTCTTATCGTCACCGGCGTCTGGGCCAAGCTGTTTCCAGCCTTGCGCAAGGCAGACCGCCTCGAATAACAGTTTGCGAATTAATATTTCAGGGAGATTGGTTCATGGGTGCTCTTTCAGGCAAGGTTGTTCTTGTAACGGGTGGCGGCAACGGTATCGGCCGCGATTGTGCGCTTATCGCCGCGCAGGAAGGTGCCAAGGTCGTGGTTAACGATCTGGGCGGCAGTCTGAAGGGCGAAGATGAAGGTTCGGCTGGACCCGCCGAAGCGGTCGCCGCCGAGATCCGTGCGGCTGGCGGCGAGGCGGTCTCCAATTCCGAGAGCGTCACCAACCTCAAGTCGGTCGAGGGCATGGTGGAGCAGGCCCGTGACACCTTCGGTGGCCTGCATGCGGTGATCAATCCGGCCGGGATCCTGCGCGACGTGATGTTTCACAAGATGACGGAGGCCGAGTGGGACTCCGTCATCGACGTCCACATGCGCGGATCGTTCAATGTCGCCCGCGCCACCATCGAGCTGTTCCGCGAGCAGAATGACGGTGCCTACATGTTCTTCACCTCCACCTCGGGTCTGTTTGGCAACATCGGTCAGGCCAATTACGGCGCGGCCAAGATGGGCATCGCCGGCCTTTCGCGGATCATCGCCATGGAAGGCGCGCGCAACAATGTGCGTTCCAATTGCGTAGCGCCGGTGGCCTGGACCCGTATGACCCAGTCGGTTCCCATCAAGGATGAGGCTGCGGCTGCCCGCCGCGCCGTGATGGCTGAAAAAATCCGCGCCGACCAGCCGGCCCGCTTCTCCGTGGCCATGATCACACCGGCCGCCGCCAGCGTCTCGGGCCAGATCTTCGGCTCCTCGGGTGAGAACATCATCCTCTACTCCCAGCCACGGCCCATCGAGACCGTGACCAAGGAAGAGGGCTGGACCGTCGACAGCATCATCAAGGAAGCCATTCCGGCCATGGCTCCGAAGTTCTTTGACCTGGGTCGCGCCGTGCTGCCCGGTGCTACCGCGCCTAAGCCGGCCACCGCCTAAAGTATTTCGAAAATCCAGGCCCCGGTCGAAAGGCCGGGGCCTTTTTTCATGCGTCGCGCAAGGCCCGCCACGCCTGCCGGCTCAGTTCCCAATAGATGGAGCGACGGATTGTGCCGTCCAGCCGCACGCTCTCCACCTCGCCCATACGGGTAAAGCCCGCCCCGTCGATGGCCCTTGCGGACCGGATGTTGTCCAGGGCGGCCGTCAGGCCGATCAGGCGGACCCCCAGCACCTCGAACATCCAGTCGATCGAATGGGCCACGCCCAGGCGACCACCGCCACTGTTCTGAAGATCCGCACGGCGGGCGCCTGCCAGCTCACCGGATGCACGTTCGGGCCAGATCGAAATCCGGGAATAGCCTGCGACCTGACCGGCCTCGTCCAGATTGACCGCCAGGATGCAGCGGCCTTCCTGGCGAAGCGCCTCACTGTCAGCGACCCACCGGGCGATGCTTTCGTGTGAAAAGGGGCGCGGGAGATCATAGATCGGGTCAGACACCCGGGGGTCCGACAGCAGGGCCAGCAAGCCTTCGACATGCTCTGGTCCCGCCACCAACCGACCCGGCGCGGCCCGCACGGCCGCACGGATCGCGACCTCTTCTTCAGGGGTGGCGGTCAGAACGGTTTTTGGCGGCGCGCTCATGGCCCTATTCTCCCAGGCTCCCGCAGGAACGCAACGTCATGGCCGTGTCACCAGACTATCTGGACTATGTCCTTGAGCAGCTCGCCCCCCTGGGCGGCATCACCCATCGCAGGATGTTTGGCGGCGTGGGCTTGTCGCGCCACGACCTGT
>JANPAO010000304.1:0-10427 GCA_031429955.1 Phenylobacterium sp.
AAGCGCGCCATGACCCTGGCCACGGCGCTGAAACTCAAACTGGAAATGGCCTGACACCATGCAACTCCTTCTGTCGGCCGCAGCCCTCGAGCGGATCAAGGACCGGATCGCGCCTCTCGCAGGCGACCTGGACATCATCACTCTGGCCGGCCCCGAAACCTTCCAACGCAACGGTCACGACATTGCCGCCGCCGAGGTTGACCCCGAGATCGTCTGGACCACCCTGGATGCCTATGGGGGCGGGCTGCTGCCGGCCCTGATGGCGCGGATCCTGAAGGGCACCAGGACCCAGTGGGTTCAGACCTTTAATGCCGGCATCGATGCGCCGATCTTCAAGACGATCCTAGCCAAGGGGATTCGCCTCTCCAAGAGCAATGCCCAGGCCGTTGCCATTGCCGAGTACGTCCTGGCCCATGGCCTGGCCCTAATCGTGCCCATCGATGCCCAGCGTGACCTTCAGGCGGCCAAGACCTGGAAGTCGACCCCCTATCGCGAGGTCAGCCAGAGCCGCTGGGTCATCGTCGGGGCCGGGGCCATCGCCACGGAGATTGCCCACCGAATCAAACCCTTCGGCGTCCACCTGACCATCGTGCGCCGCAGCGACACGCCCGACCCCTTGGCCGACGCCACCGTGACCCTTGAGGACATCGCCGGGATCTTGCCCGAAACGGACCTCGTCGTCCTGGCCTGCGCCCTCAATGACCAGACCCGAAGTATGGCCGACGACGCCTTCTTCGCCGGGATGAAGCCCGGCTCCATCCTGATCAATATTGGTCGAGGCGGCCTTGTGGACGAAGACGCCCTGCGGGGGGGGCTTGCGGCCGACCGACCTCGTCATGCCGTGCTGGACGTGTTCCAGACCGAACCCCTGCCCACCGACCACTGGATGTGGGATCACCCCCAGGTGCGGATCAGTGCCCACACCTCCAACTCGGGCCAGGGCACCGCGTTGCGCGGCGACCAGTTGTTTGTCGACAATCTGCAGCGGTTCCTGGCCGGCGAGCCCCTGATCAATGAGGCGCACCCCAGCGAGGTGGGTCTCTGACCGAGCCGCGACCGGCCAACCCTGTGAATAGAGGTGCCATCACTTGTGGATCAGTGGTGCGTATCCTGGGGGAAATCCCCGGCCGACGGCCTAGGTTTCCACGACGACCTTGCCCACGGGGGCGAGCGAAATCATCGCCAGCTTGACGTTCTGCACGGCAAACGGGATGCCGATGATCGTCACCGCCTGGGCCACCGCCAACATCAGGTGGCTCAGGGCCAGGTACCAGCCGCCCAGGACGAACCACACCAAATTCATCAGGAAACCCACCGCGCCGGTGCCCAGGTCCTCCTGCCCGGTGTGAGCATCGCGGCTCACCACCTGACGGCCGAAGGGCCACAGACTGAATCCGGCGATGCGGAAGGCCGCAAAGGCCCAGGGCAGGCCGATGATGGTGATGGCCAGCAACACCCCCGACAACAGCCACAGCAAGCCTGAGAGCCAGCCGCCGAGCACAAACCAGAGGATGTTGAGGATCAGGCGCATCTATTCCGCTGCCGTGGCCTTGGGGCCGCGCCGGACCTCCACCACCCGCACCCGGGTCCCGTCCAGCACCAGGGCCAACTCGCCGCGCTTGAGCTTCAGGGCGTCCTCACCGAAGGCTTCCCGGCGCCAGCCCACCAGCGCCGGGGTCTGGGCGTCGTCGTCATTGGCGATCAGTTCCAGGTCCGAGACGGTGGCAATCAGCTTTGAGGCCACCCCGGCATCCTCGGCTCTGGCTTTGAGCAGGACCTTGAGAAGCTCCACCACGGCACCGGCCGCCGGCGATGTGGCGATCTTGCTGCGCTCCACCACAGGCGCATAAGCGTCAGGATCCTTCAGCGCTGCCTTGATAGCCTCCAGCAGGTCAGGCCCAAATCGCGAGCCGGAAAAGCCCTTGGGCACCGAGCGCATCCGGTCGATTGAGCTGGCGTCGGTGGGTGCCTGGGTGGCCAGTTCGTCGATGGCCTCGTCCTTCAGGATACGGCCCCGAGGCTGATCGCGCTGCTGGGCCGTGCGCTCACGCCAGGCGGCCACAGCCTTATAGACGGCCAGGTACTTCGAGGTGTGCCGACGCGGCTTCAACCGCTTCCAGGCATTCTCTGGCTCCACATCGTAAAGCGCCGGATCGCACAGGTTCTGCATCTCATCATGAACCCAGGCCAGCCGCCCCTCTTTTTCCAGCCTCGTCTTCAGGATCGGATAGAGGGCCGCCAGGTGGGTCACATCGGCCAGGGCATAGGTCAGTTGGGCCTCGGACAGGGGGCGACGGGCCCAGTCGGTAAAGCGGCTGGACTTGTCCAGCTCGATCTTCAGCATCTGTCGCACCAAGGCGTCATAGGCGATCTGCTCGCCATAGCCCGCCGCCATGCCCGCCACCTGGCTGTCAAACAGCGGGTTAGGCATCGCTTTGAGATTGTTGAAGATTTCCACGTCCTGTCGGGCCGCGTGAAACACCTTCTCGATGCTGGCGTCCCGCAGGACTTCCAGAAAGGGTTCCAGGTCCAAACCCTCGGCCAGGGGGTCGATCACCGCCTCGGCGCTGGAGGCTGCGGCCTGGATCAGGCAGAGCTTGGGCCAGTAGGTGGTTTCGCGCATGAACTCGGTGTCCACGGCGACGAAGGGCTGGCCTTTGATTTTGTCGCAGAAGGCGCGCAGTTCGGCTGTGGTTGTAATCGGCGTCATCAATTAGCTATAGCCCCGCGCACGGCCGAGTCTGCAACCCCGGCGGCGAAATTCTTGAGGCCTATCTGAATGACCGACCGTCCTAACGGCCTCACCTATGCCCAGGCTGGCGTCGACATCGATGCGGGCAACGCCCTGATCGAGGCGATCAAGCCCCTGGCCAAGGCCACACGACGCCCTGGGGCCGACGCCGCGCTCGGCGGTTTTGGTGCGCTGTTTGATCTCAAGGCCGCCGGCTACACCGATCCCCTCCTGGTCTCCACCACCGACGGGGTCGGCACCAAGCTGCGGGTGGCCATTGAGACGGGCATGCACGACACGGTGGGCATCGACCTGGTGGCCATGTGCGTCAATGACCTGCTCGCCCAGGGGGCCGAGCCCCTGTTGTTCCTGGACTACTTCGCCACCGGCAAACTCAATGTCGCCGATGCCACCCGCGTGGTGGCCGGAATCGCCGAGGGTTGCCGCCTGGCCGGCTGCGCCCTGGTGGGGGGTGAGACCGCCGAGATGCCGGGCATGTATGGCGAGGGCGACTACGACCTGGCCGGCTTCTCCGTGGGCGCGGTAGAGCGCGGGGCGGTCCTGCCCCGAATGACCGACCAGCAGTCTGGCGATCTGATCATCGGCCTGGGGTCCAGCGGTCCGCACTCCAATGGCTATTCCCTGGTCCGCAAGGTGGTGGAGCGTTCGGGCCTCAGTTGGGACGCCCCCGCCCCCTTCGCACCGGGCCAGACCCTGGCCCAGGCGCTGATGGCCCCGACCCGGATCTACATCAAGAGCGTCCTGCCCCAGATCAAGGCGGGCCGCGTCAAGGGCTGTGCTCACATCACCGGCGGCGGCATGGTGGAGAATCCGCCCAGAGCCATCGCCAAGGGACTGACCCCCAGCTTCGACTGGAACGCCTGGCCCCTGCCTGCCGTGTTTTCCTGGATGCAGCAGGTGGGCGGCATCTCCGACCACGAACTGCGTCGCACCTTCAACTGCGGCGTCGGCCTGATCCTGATCGTCGCCCCCACGGATGCGCCAGATGTGCTTGAGAGCCTGTTGGCGGCCGGCGAGGACGCCTTTGTCTGCGGCGAGGTGATAGCGGGTTAGGCCTACCTTGCCCGAAACACCGGCGGACGCTTCTGGTTGAAGGCCGCGACACCCTCCCGTCGGTCCTCCGTCGTGAACAGGCGGTTGTACTCCGACAGTTCCAGGGCCATCGCCTGGTCCAATGGCAGGACCGACCCGGCCCGCACCACCGCCTTTAGCGCCCGGACCGAGAGCGGGGCCTTGGCGGCGATCAGCCTGGCCCGCTCCAGCACCTGGGCCATCAGGTCCTCCGGCGCACACACCCGGTTGGCGATCCCCACCTCCAGAGCTTCGGCCGCCGTCAGGTGACTGGCCGACATCAGCAGCTCTGCCGCCCGCCGCTCTCCCACTGCCCGGGTCACGAACTGCGTGCCCCCCAGCCCGGGAATGATCCCCAGATTGGCCTCGGGCAGCCCGATCCGAGCGGTCGCCGAGGCCCATGCGAAGTCGCAGGCCAGGGCCATCTCCGCCCCCCCGCCCATGGCCGCGCCATTGATCGCCGCGATGATCGGAAACGGGCAGGCGAGCTGCGCGCGGATCATGTCCTCGAACATCCGGTGCTGCTCGCGCCAGGCGTCGTCCGACATGCCGTCCCGTTCCTTCAGATCGGCCCCAGCACAGAAGAACCGCCCGGCCCCCGTGAGGACCACGGCACGGATCTGGTGGTCATCGGCGACCCGCATCCACAGGGCCAACAACTCACGCCCCATGGCGGTGCTCAGCGAATTGGCGGCCTCGGGGCGGTTGAGCGAAACCACCCAAACGCCGGCCCCGGCATCCTCAAGGGTGATGGTCTGGGTCATAGGTCCTCCGGCCCGGCGATAATCGCCGCATCATGCAATCTGCCGATCTCGGCACCTGACATCTTCAGCACCTGGGCCAGCACCTCGTCGGTGTGCTGCCCGAGCCTTGGCGCGGGCCGAACCTCGCCGCGCACATCCTGTGGAATTGTTGCCATGGCACCAGGCGCTGCATAGGTCAGGCCGCTGGGATGGGCGATGTCCTGGAACACCGGGTTGGCCTTGAACAGCCGAGGATCCTCCAGCGCGGCCTCCAGGGTCTGATAGGTCCCCCAGGTGCCGCCGCCGGCATAAAAGGCCGGCGTCAACTCCGCCGCCGTCCTGGCCGCGAAGGCGCGCTCAAATAGCGGATAGAGGCGTGCTCGATGGGTGAACCTCAAGCCCTCGTCCAGAGCAAAGCTCACCCCAAGCGCTGCCTCGACCTCGCCAACCTCCGCCACGATCCCCAAGGTCTCCAGGGCCTTGCTCCACTGCTTGGGGGTGATCGCCAGCAGCATCAGCTTCTGGCCGTCCCGGGTGGTGAAGTCGCGACCAAAGGCACCGAAGATGTCGTTGCCCATCCGAGGCCTTTGGTGGCCGCTCAACAGAGTCTCGGCAGTGAACCCCAGATTGGCCATGGTCGCAGCCCCGATGTCCGAGAGTGGTGCCCGGATCTCCCGCCCACCCTGCCCACGCATCCGGGCCAGCAGGGCTGAAACCAGGGAGAAGGCGCAATAGGCCCCGGTCAGCAGGTCCCAGGCCGCCAGCACGTGGTTCACGGGCCGTTCGTCCCCCACCGGACCGGTCATCAAGGGCAGGCCCAGGGCGGAGTTGATCGTATAGTCCATGCCCTGGGACCCGTCGGCCCAACCCATCACCCGCACACAGATCAGATCCGGCCGCAGGGCGCTTAGCTTCTCATAGGACAGGAAGCCCTCCACCGGGAAGTTGGTGACAAACAGGCCGCCGTCCTCCCCAGGCGCCGCGGCCAGACGCTGGGCGAGCTCGCGACCTTCGGGCCGGGTCAGGTCCAGGGCGATGGACTTCTTGCCCTTGTTCAACCCCTCCCAATAGAGGCTGTCGCCATCCTGCGAGAGGGGCCATCGGCGAAAATCGGGGCCACCCCCGATGTTGTCAAAGCGGATCACCTCTGCACCCATCTGGGCCAGGTAGAGTCCACAGGTGGGTCCCGCTACGAAGGCCGAACCCTCCACCACCCGCAGGCCCTTCAACAGGTCGTACATCGGCGTGCGCCCCCGGCATCCCGGGCACAAAAAAGCCCTCCCTGCCACCAGCCTGAGCTAGCGCATGGAGGGCTCAATGGAAACGGGGACGCCGCGTCTTAGCCCACGATGTCTTCGGCCTTGAAGAACTGAGCCATCTCGATGCCGGCATTCTCAACACTGTCAGAACCGTGAACCGAGTTCTCGCCGACGTTCAGGGCGAACAGCTTGCGGATGGTGCCGTCAGCGGCCTGCTCGGGGTTGGTGGCACCCATGATTTCCCGATAGCGGGCCATGGCGTTGTCGCCTTCCAGCACCTGAACCACCACGGGGGCGGAGGTCATGGTTTCCACCAGCTCGCCATAGAAGGGGCGCTCAGCATGGACCTCGTAGAATTTCTTGGCCTGGGCTTCGGTCATCTGGATACGGCGTTGGGCGACGATACGCAGGCCAGCGCCCTCGATCACGGCATTGATGGCGCCGGTCAGGTTCCGCTTGGTGGCGTCGGGCTTGATGATCGAGAAGGTGCGTTCAGTCATGGTGGTGGCTTGTTCTTTATCTGTTGGGCGCGGGGTCCGCGCGGGAGGGTGCGGGCTTATAGCCGCACCACATGACGCCGCCAAGGCAGGTTAGACGCGACGCAGGCCCCGACCTCTGATATGGAGCCCGCGTCATCGGAGAGACGGTTGATGCAAGCCTAGTGCGTGACAGCTTCAAGTGGATGCCGGTTGAAGCGCCCGTCACGCTCTACTCTTTTGATTCTAGACCGCGCTCATTTCAGATGAATCCATCGGAAATGAGCTCGGTCTAGTCAGCGCCGCGAGCGAAGACATTCCGCGAGGGCCTACCGGCTGCTCGCTCTCTCAACCTGTTTTGTAAGTCCGATCCCATGCTGCAGATCCACGAACTCGTCTTTGATTCCTGGGGCCGTCGATTCTTCGACGAGGCCACCATCAGCCTGCCCGTGGGGTCCAAGGTCGGACTGGTGGGCCGAAATGGCGTGGGAAAATCCACCCTCTTCAAGCTGATCCTGGGACAACTGCACCAGGGCTCGGGCGATATCGGCTATCCCAAGGCGGCGCGCATCGCCTCGGTGGACCAGGAACATCCCGCCACCCCGGTCACCCTGCTGGACACCGTGCTGGCTGCCGACGTCGAGCGCGAGTCCCTGATGGCCTCGCTGGACACAGCCGAGCCCGAGCACCTGGGTGAGATCTATGCGCGCCTGAGCGATATCGGTGCCGACCGCGCGCCCAGCCGGGCGGCGGAAATCCTCTCCGGCCTTGGCTTCTCCCATGCCGATCTGGCGCGCCCTATGGCGGAGTTCTCCGGCGGCTGGCGCATGCGTGTCGCTCTTGCCGCAGCGCTGTTTGCCGAGCCTGACCTGCTGCTCCTGGACGAGCCCACCAACTATCTGGACCTGGAGGGCGCGCTCTGGCTGGAAGCTCGCCTGAAAAAGTACCCCAACAGCGCCATCATCATCAGCCACGACCGGGAGATCCTGAACAATTCGGTGGACCACATCCTCCACCTGCATTCGGGCAAGCTCGACCTCTATCCCGGCAACTACGACAACTTTGAGGTCCAACGCGCCGAGCGGGCACGCCTGCTGGAGTCCAACAAGTCCAAGATCGACGCCCAGCGTGCTCACCTGCAGGCCTTCGTCGATCGCTTCCGCGCCACCGCCTCCAAGGCCACCCAGGCCCAGTCGCGCCTGAAGCAGTTGGCCAAGCTGCCGCCGGTCTCCATCGTGGCCGCCGAGCGCACCGCGCCCTTCCTACTGCCCTCCCCCGAACGCCCGGTCGCCCCGCCCCTGATCCGGTTGGAGGGGGCTTCGGTCGGCTATGACGGCTCACCGATCCTGCGCAACATGGACCTGCGCCTGGACCTGGATGACCGCATCGGTCTTTTGGGGGTCAACGGGGCGGGCAAGTCCACCTTTGCAAAGCTGGTGGCCGGGGCCCTGCTGCTGCAGCACGGCGACTTGCGCCGCGACCGCCGGCTGAAGGTGGGCTGGTTCCACCAGCACCAGATAGAGGCCCTGGACCCCTCCGACACGCCCCTGGAGATCATCCGCCGCGCCATGCCCCTGGCCACTGACGCAGCCCGTCGCTCGCGCCTGGCCCAGTTCGGCATGGGCGTGCAGAAGGTGGAGACCACCGTCGCCAACCTGTCTGGCGGTGAGCGGGCGCGCCTGCTGCTGAACATGGTGGCCATGGAGGCCCCTCACCTGCTGATCCTCGATGAGCCCACCAACCACCTGGACATCGACAGCCGCCGAGCCCTACTGGACGCCCTGAACGAGTATCAGGGTGCCGTGATCCTGATCACCCACGACCGCTCGCTGATGGAGTTGGTGGCCGACCGCCTCTGGCTGGCGGCGGACGGTACCATCGTCCCGTTCGACGGCGACATGGACGACTATGCCAAGCTGGTGATCGACCGGGCCCGCCAAGCCGCCAAGGGTCCCTCCCAGGTTCCCCAAGTCGCCGTCGCCCCGACCCCGCCAAAACCCGTCCTCAAGGCCAAGGTGCCCACTGGCACCGCGCGCCGCCGCGCCGAGCAGGCCGAGGCGGCTCTGGCCCGCGCCACTGCGGCCGTTGCCGAACTGGACAAGGCCCTGACCGACCCCAACATCTTCACCCGAGACCTTGCCAAGGCCGCCCGCCTGGGCGCCGAACGCACCCGCGCCCAGGCCGCCCTTGATGCCGCCGAGCTGGAATGGATCGTGGCGGTTGAAGCCTATGAGGCCCTAAAGGCCGACGCCTGATCACGGCCTATCCCCAGATAGGGTGTATAGTCACTCACCCTGTTCCTTCGCCGTATTGCAAGGCGGCGCGCCCATAAGACGCTGATAGTTCGAAGCTATTGGCCTGGGGTGGGACATGAGACTTGTAACGATGGGCAGTCTGGGTGCCTCCGTCGTCCTGGGGCTCGGGGCCATCCTCGTGGCCCGCACGGCCCTGCCCGATGTCGGTAAGGTTCAAGCCGCGCCCGTGGTGATCTCGCCCATGGCCAACGCGATCTCGGTGGTCGTCGCCGCCCGCGACATCGCCTATGGCGAGCGCCTGGAGCCCGGCCTTCTCAAGCTGATCCGCGTTCCCCGGGACGCCGCCCCGGCCAACGCCTTCACCTCCCTCGCCGCCGTCCTGGCCCAGGATCATGGCGGCGCGCCGGTGGCCCTCACCCCCATGGCCGCCCGTGAGCCCCTGCTCCCGGCCAAACTCAGCGGGCCCGGGGCCCGCCCCTCCGTGGCCGCCGAGATCGCGCCAGGGCTTCGCGCCTACGCCATTGGGGTCACCGACGTCTCCGGTGTCGGGGGTCACGCCCTGCCCGGAGACCGCGTTGACGTGGTCCTGATGCGCAACCTCTCGCCCGCAGGGTCGCAGAAGCACCTCCAGTCCCAGCTGGTGGTGCAGAACGTTCGGGTTCTGGGGATCGACCTCAACGCCGATCCGACCTCCACCAAGGTCGAGACCCCCACGACCGCCACCCTGGAAGTCAGCGTCAAGGATGCCCAGAAGCTGGCCGTGGCCGCCGAGCTTGGCAGCCTGTCTCTCGCCTTGCGGCCCCTGGGGGCCTCGGACATCGAGCCCCTGGCCGATCTCTCCACCACCCCGCCCCGCAGCACGTCGGCACCTCGCAGGAGTCGCCCTACCAGCGCGAGCACCAACGGACGCATCGTCATCGTCGAGGGCGAGGGCAGCGCAGCCGCCGCCAAGCCTGCGGCCTAAGGACCAGTCCCATGACCCCTATCCCCGCCCTTGGCGCGCTTATCCTGGCCCTTTTCCTGTCGATTCCCGCCCATGCCGAACCCTTTTCCAGTGAGGCGGCGCGCTCCCGGGTGATCACCGTGCCCCGCAACAAGTCGGCCTCCTTCCGACTCGACAGCCCCGCCGGCAAGATCGTCGTGGCCCAGCCCGAGACCGCCCAGATCGTCGCCACCACCGACCGCAGTTTCTATGTCCGCGGCAAACAGCTCGGCTCCACCAACCTGCTGATTTACGGCAAGACGGGCAATCTGCAGGAGGTGGTGGATGTCCGGGTCGGCTATGACGCGGAGGCACTCCAGGCCGACCTGGCCTCGGCCCTGCCGGGCGAGCTGATCGAGGTGCGCAATCTCGGCGAGGGCCTGCTCCTGGCCGGGGATGTCTCCACCACGGCGGCGGCCGCCCGCGCCAAGGGTCTGGCCGAGAAGTTCGCGCCGGGCTCGGTCACCTCGGCCCTGACCGTTCGCGCCTCCCAGCAGGTGATCCTTGAGGTTCGCGTCCTGGAGGCCAGCCGCTCCTCCTTGAAGGATGTTGGCTTCAACATCGCCGCTAGCAACAACACCACCTTCGCCCTGCAGACGGGATCGGGTCTCATCGGCAACTCCGCCCCCCAAGGTGCCCTCAGCATCGGCGGCTCCATCGGCACCGCCCGCATCGACCTGGTGCTGCGAGCCCTGGAGGAAAAGGGCGTCATCCGCACCCTGGCCAAGCCCAACCTCGTGGCTCTCTCAGGCGAGAAGGCCAGCTTCCTCGCGGGCGGTGAGTTCCCCTTCCCGGTCCCCAATGGTCGCGACACCGTGTCCATCGAATTCCGCCCCTTCGGCGTCACCTTGAACTTCCAGCCCACGGTGCAGGACAACGGCCTGATCCG
>JANPAO010000305.1:0-5811 GCA_031429955.1 Phenylobacterium sp.
ATCACCCCCTCGCGGCGGGGATCGTCGCCGGCCCAGGCAATGAGCGTGCGCACCGCCTCCATCGCCTCTTCGCGGGTCGGCCGCTTCACGGCTTCAAGATCAACGCCGGGTGTTCCGACGAGGGTTCGGTCGCGGGTAACAGCGTCCATGTCAGATCGGTTCTTTCCAGGGCTGAGTTGCGCCAGAGCGAAGGCTCCGGAGATTACGCGTGGCCACCCCTATGCCGTGGGCGAAGCATTCTAGTCTTGAGACCGTGGCTTCCCAACCGCCCCGTCTGTATATGGGGCTCAAGCCTTTCCCGGCAACTGTTACGCAGCGTCAGACCTTATGACTTTAAGCCTTTATGACACCATGGCCCGCAGCAAGCGGCCCTTCGTACCCCACGATCCGCGTCGGGTGACGATGTATGTCTGCGGTCCGACGGTCTATAACTACGCCCATATCGGCAATGCTAGGCCTGTGGTGGCCTTCGACGTTCTGTTCCGGCTCCTGCGGCACACCTATGGTCCCGACCAGGTGATCTACGCCGCCAACGTCACCGACGTGGACGACAAGATCAACAAGAAGGCCGCCGAGGAGGGCGTCTCCATCGACGTCATCACCGAGCGCTATCTGGGGATCTACAATGCCGACATGTCGGTGCTGGGGGCGCTTCGGCCCACCCACCAGCCCCGCGCCACCCAGACCATGGATGCCATCATCGCCATGATCGGCCGATTGATGGAGAACAAGGCCGCCTATGCCGCCGAGGGCCACGTCCTCTTCGATACCCAGGCCTATGCCGACTACGGCAAGCTGTCGGGTCACCCGATGGAGGACATGATCGCCGGTGCCAGGGTCGACGTGGCTCCCTACAAGCAGCACCCCGCCGACTTCGTGCTTTGGAAGCCGTCGAAGGCGAATGAGCCGGTCTGGGAGAGCCCTTGGGGCCCCGGCCGGCCGGGCTGGCACATCGAATGCTCAGCCATGATCGAACAGAGCCTTGGCCTGCCCATCGACATCCATGGCGGCGGCATCGACCTGTTGTTCCCCCACCATGAGAACGAGATGGCCCAGGGCCTGTGCGCCAGCCATGGGGCCGACACCGAATATGCCCGCTACTGGCTGCACAATGGCTTCCTCAACATGGATGCTGAGAAGATGTCCAAGAGCCTGGGCAATGTGGCCCTGGTGCATGAGCTGATCGACCAGGCACCTGGCGAGGCCCTGCGCTGGGCCCTGCTGGTGGGCCACTATCGCGCGCCGCTGGACTGGACCGAGGATCTTATCGAGCAGTCGAAGAAGGCGCTGGACCGGCTCTATGGTGCCCTGCGCAGGTCCAGTGAGGTAGTGGCCGAGGCCACGGGACCCTCGGTGGCGTTCCTGGCGGCGCTGGAGGACGACCTCAATACTCCGGCCGCCATGGCCGAGCTTTTTGCCATGGCCACGGCGCTGGAAACCGCCAGGGGTGGGGATCGCGCCTATGCCAAGGGCGAACTCCTGGCCTCTGCCAACTTGATGGGCTTCCTGTTTTCCGATCCCGAATACTGGTTCCAGGCGGGCGTCAGTGAGGACCTGCGCGCCCAGGTGGACGCCCTGATTGCCGAGCGGGTCGCAGCTCGAGCGGCCAAGGACTGGGCCGCTGCCGATCGCATTCGAGGTAACCTCACGGACCTCAATGTCGAAGTGATGGACAATCCGACGGGGGCGACCTGGCGGATCAAGGAGCAGAGCTGATGCCCGGCATCAATCAACCCAAGCACTTCACCGCCGCCGCAGGCCTGACCTTCAAGAGGAGTGGCGGTGGCAGTGCCAGGGGTCGCAAGATCGAACACTGGATCGGCATCCAGGCCCCCGCCCGGGTGGTCTGGGAGGTGATCGCCGACCTGGAGGCCTGGTCGCAGTGGAATCCGCTCTACACCCAGGCGCAGGGCAAGATTGCCCTCGGCGGCACCCTGAAACTGACCCTGGTGCTTCCGGGCGAGACGCCCGAGGTGATCTCTCCGGTGATCATCGACTGGACACCGGACTCCCTGTTGCACTGGAAGCTCAGCCTGGCGGCGGGCCTGGTCCGCACCGTGCGCTATCTGGAGATCGACGAGCTTGCCCCGGAGAGCTGCCTCTTTGCCAATGGTGAGCTGCTGCAAGGCCTACTGGCGGGCTATGTTTCCAAGCGCATGGGTCGCAAGATGTATCGGGGCTTCGAGGCCATGGGTCTGGCCCTGAAAGATCGGGCCGAGGCAAGGTGGCGCGCCGAGCGACCAGCGCCTACATCGGTAAGATGATCGACGATCTCTACTCAGCAAAGCTGCTGAAGCTTGCGGCGAACCTGCCCCACGCGGGACGTTTGCCGTCCCCCGAGGGATCCTCTGAGAAGATTTCCAAACTCTGTGGCAGTCGGGTCACGGTCGATGTCGTGATGGATGGCGACCGGGTCGGCGGCTTTGCCCAGGAGGTCAAGGCCTGCGCCCTGGGTCAGGCCTCAGCCGCGGTGCTGGGCGCCCACGTGTTGGGGGCGACCCTGGCGGAGATCGAGATGGCCCGCGATCAATTTCGTGCTATGTTGAAGGACGACGGGCCTGCGCCCGTTGGACGTTTTTCGGACCTTGAGATGCTTGCGCCCGTGAAGGATTACCCGGCCCGCCATACCTCGACGCTGCTGGCGTTCGAGGCCGCGACCGATGCCGTTCGCCAGGCCAGCACCCGAACTAGCCGCGCCGGCGCGGCTTGATCGCCACCGACCGTCGGCGTAATCGCTGCGGTTGATTTGCAAGGCGCTCGTGTCCCGGCATGACCCTCTATGAAACCTGCGTCAGAGGCGCGCTCCGCGCCTACAAGCTGACGCTGTCCCCGTTGATCGGGCGCCAATGCCGGTTTCTTCCGACCTGTTCGGAGTATGCCGCAGAGGCCCTGATTGGGCACGGTCCCTGGCGCGGCTCCTGGCTTGCGGCTAGGCGGCTGTGCCGATGTCATCCTCTGGGCGGTTCGGGATATGATCCGCCGCCCCCGCCGCGCGGAACGCCCAAGGGCCCCGCCCGGAAATGGACGTGTGAAACATGATCGACCTGATCTTCCCCGACGGCTCTCAACGCCAATACGACGACGGCGCCACGGGCCGTTATGTCGCCGCCTCCATCGCCAAGTCGCTGGAGAAACGCGCCGTCCTCATCAAACTGGACGGCAAGCTCTATGACCTGGATCGCGCCCTGCCCGCCGGCGGGTCCTTCGAGATCCTGACGCGCGATGCGCCTGAGGCCCTGGAAACCATCCGCCACGACGCCAGCCATGTGATGGCCCAGGCGGTGCAGGAGCTGTTCCCCGGCACCCAGGTGACCATAGGCCCGGCCATCGATGACGGATTCTACTACGACTTTGCCCGCGACACGCCCTTTGGTCTGGACGATCTGGCCAAGATCGAACAGCGGATGAAGGAGATCGTCGACCGCGACGAGAAGATCGTCCGCGAGGTTTGGGATCGCGCCGAGGCCATCGCTCACTTCACGTCGATCGGCGAAGTCTACAAGGCCGAGATCATCTCCGACCTGCCCGACAGCGAGCCCATCAGCGTCTACCGCCAGGGGGCCTGGAAAGACCTGTGCCTGGGTCCGCACCTGCCGTCCACCAAGCATGTGGGCAAGGCCTTCAAGCTGACCAAGCTGGCCGGTGCCTATTGGCGCGGCGACCACCGAAATGCCCAGCTGCAGCGCATCTACGGCACGGCCTGGGCCAGCGAAGCTGACCTTGAGGCCTACCTCACGCGGATCGAGGAGGCCGAGAAACGCGACCACCGCAAGATCGGTCGGGCCATGGACCTCTTCCACATGCAGGAAGAGGCCAAAGGGATGATCTTCTGGCACCCCAAAGGTTGGACTTTCTACCGCACCGTCGAGGCCTATATGCGCCGCCGTCTGGACGGCGACGGCTATGTCGAGGTCAAGGCCCCCCAGATCATGGACCGCGCCATGTGGGAGAAGTCCGGCCACTGGGAGAAGTTCGGCCAGAACATGTTCACGTGCGAAACGACGGAAGGCGAGGAGTTGGCCGTTAAGCCGATGAACTGTCCTGGGCACGTGCAGATATTCAACTTTGGCCAGAAGAGCTATCGCGACCTGCCGCTGCGGATGGCCGAATTCGGCGCGTGCCACCGGTACGAGCCGTCCGGTGCCCTGCACGGCATCATGCGCCTGCGCGCCTTCACACAGGACGACGCCCACATCTTTTGCCGCGAGGACCAGATCGAAGCCGAGACGACGAAGTTCGTGCGCCTGCTGAACTCAGTCTATGCCGACTTCGGTCTCGAGCTCGACAGCGTGAAGCTGGCCCTTCGTCCCGACCTGCGCGCGGGCTCCGACGAGACCTGGGATATCGCCGAGGACAAGCTGGACCGAGCCGCCCGCCAGGCCGTGAACATGCCGGTGGAGCATCTGCCGGGCGAAGGCGCGTTCTACGGCCCGAAGCTGGAATTCCACCTCAAGGATGCGATCGGCCGGACCTGGCAGTGTGGCACCCTGCAGCTCGACTTCGTCCTGCCCGAACGCCTGGACGCCGAGTACACGGCCGAAGATGGCTCCAAGCAGCAGCCGGTCATGCTGCACCGGGCCATTTGTGGCTCGATGGAGCGGTTCATGGGCGTGGTGATCGAGAACTATGCCGGGGCGTTCCCGCTGTGGCTGGCACCGACGCAGGTGGTGGTCGCCACGATTACGTCTGATGCCAATGACTATGCCCTTCAGGTCGCTCAGGACTTGCGAGCGGCCGGCCTGCGGGTCGAGACCGATCTTCGCAATGAGAAGATCAACTACAAGGTCCGCGAGCACAGCCTGGGCAAGACGCCGGTGATCGCCGTGGTCGGCCGCCGGGAGGCGGAGGAGGGAAAAGTGGCCCTTCGGCGCCTTGGATCCGACGGCCAGGAGATCCTTTCGCTCGCCCAGGCCGCGAAGACTCTTGCCTTGGAAGCGCTTGCGCCTGATGTTGCACGAAGCACCATGGGGGTGGTTGCTGCTTCGCCCGGGACTCCGGTCGACGCCAGGGAGGCTTGATGAACGGCATAGCCGTACCAATCGTTGCCTACGAGTCTGCGCCGATGCCTGAGTTTCTCAGGCCCCGGCGTAAGGTCTCGGTGGTGATGGTGGTCTACATGACCGGTGCCGCGCTCGAGGAGAGCGTAGCCTGTGTGCTGGCCGATCCCATGGTCGATGAGTTCATCATCGTCGACAATGGCTCGACCCGCATCGAGGCTGCGCGCCTGGCCGGCGTCGCCGACCGTGACCGCCGGGTGGTTCTCATGAACGGTCACGGCAATGTCGGCTTCGCGCGGGGCGCGAACATCGGAGCCCGTGCGGCCAGCGGCGATGTGATCGTGTTCCTCAATCCCGACGCCTTCCTGCAGGGCGGCTGTGTGAACGAGCTGGTTCGCGCCATCGAAGGCCGTCCTGTGCCCTGCATCGTCGGCGGCCGGGTGCTGAACACCGACCGTACCGAACAGCGGGGTGCCCGCCGTGGCGACATCACCCCGATCAGCGCCCTGATGAGTCTAAGCCACCTGGCTCGGCACGTCCCGGCCTGGCGGCGCTATGAGGTTCACTGGGAAAATGAGGCGACGCCAGATTGCGTGGCTCCGGTTCCCACCATCTCGGGTGCCTGTTTTGCGATGCGTCGCGAGGACTTTGACGCCGTCCAGGGTTTCGACGAGGGCTACTTCTTGCACGTCGAAGATGTTGACCTCTGCTGGCGCGTCCGCCGCGCCGGGGGTGCCGTGCTGTTCCAACCCCGAGCCGAGGTGGTTCACCTGGGCCACACCAGCCCTGCCAGCCCCATCAAGGTCGAGTTCCA
>JANPAO010000306.1:0-7834 GCA_031429955.1 Phenylobacterium sp.
GGGATCATCGAGCCCAACGGTGGTGGCCTGACCGTCCACACCATCGATTGCGCCAAGCTGGTCGAATACGAGGAGAAGGAAGATCTCTGGCGCGACCTGCAGTGGACCCCTGAGGCTGAGCGCAACACCCTGACCCTATCTCGCCTGACCGCCACGATCCGCAATGCGCCGGGGGTTCTAGGTCAGGCCTGCACGATGATCGGCGAGGCCGGGGGCAATATCGTCAATCTGCGCATGCACCGCCGCCACGCCGATTTCTTCGACGTCGATTTCGATATCGAGGTTAAGGATGCCCGGCACCTGACCCACATCAGCGCCGCCTTGCGAGCCAACCCGTCCATCGAAACGGTGGAGCGGGCGAAGGGCTAAGCCTACGAGGCGTGAACCAGACTGGGGGTTCTCGATGCCGTGGTGGGAGACGCTGCATCCACTGTGACCCGTCGCATATGCCGTCGCTGGCCCGGATAGTCGTTCAGCGCATAGTGCCAGACCGAGCGATTGTCCCAGAAAGCCACTGAGCCTGGAGCCCAGGAAAACCGGGTCGTGAAGCGCTCGCTGCGGCAATGGTCAAACAGGAAGTCCAGCAAGACCTTGGATTCCCGCGTGCTCCACCCGGCGATCTTCATCGTGAAGGCCGGGTTCACATAGAGCGCCTTGCGGCCGCTCTCAGGGTGGACCAGCACGACGGGATGAACGTACTCGCCGGTCGCCCCTTCGGCCTCGGCCACATTCATGGAGGATCGCTTCTGTGCGGAGTGGCCGCTGGCGGAGTATTCCCGGCCCGCAGAGTGAACCGCGCTCAGGGTTTCCAGCGTGGCCTGCAGACCCGGCGACAGGGCCTCAAACGCGGCCGCCTGGCTGGAAAACAGGGTGTCGCCGCCATAGTCAGGGAGTTCGACGGCATAGAGGATCGACCCGATGGCCGGCTGTTCCAGGAAGCTCATGTCGGAGTGCCAGCCGCCGCCGAAATTCACCCGATCCTGCGGCTCCTTGATCACCTCCATCACCTCGGGATAGTCGGCCATGCCGGCCACATAGGGATGGATATTGAGCGGGCCGAAGCGCCGCCCGAAGGCCAGTTGCTGCGCCGGTGTCAGGGCCTGGTCGCGAAAGAAGATCACCTGGTGCTCGACAAAGGCCTGCCGGATTTCGGCGATGGTGGCCTCACTCAGGTCCTGTGACAGATCAACCCCGGAAACCTCCGTACCCAATGCCCCGGATGTCCGGCGAAATCGCAGGTTTGGCATAGGAAATGTCCTCCGGGGCCACGGTTGGTATCGAGCCTGGCGATTTCGTCACGTCCGGGCGGGCCATTCAAGACCTGTCGAACATAGTTTTTCTGGCGCTCGGCGGCAGATCTCTGGCCTTGCCCTTCGCCGGAACCTCGGCGCTTTGTGAGGCTGCGAAGCGCACTGCCTGCGGAGCCTAGCATTTCCCTTCGACGCCGCCTAAGCCCAGCCCACAACGCCGCGACCAGGGACACTCGCCATGAACTCCTCGACCCTGACCTGGCGCGCCGCCCTTTTGGCCCTGGCCGTGGTCGCGGTCTGGGGCACCAATTTCGTGGTCATCAAGGTCGCCCTGGCCCATCTGCCGCCCCTGACCTTCGCCACCCTGAGGTTCACCTTCGCCCTGCTTCCGGCTGCGTTCTTCATCAAGCGGCCCGATGTGCCCTGGCGCAATCTGGCGGCCTATGGGGTGCTGATCGGGTTGGGGCAGTTTGGGATGCTTTACCTGGCCATGCAGCACGACATCTCGCCGGGCCTGGCCTCGCTGGTGGTTCAGATCCAGGTCTTCTTCACCATCGGGCTGTCCATGTGGCTGACAGGGGAGCGGGTGAAGCGGTTCCAGATCGCCGCCCTGCTGCTGGCCACGTCGGGTCTTGCGGTGATCCTGTGGCACACCGATGGGACCACCACGCCCCTCGGTCTTGGTCTGGTCTTGATCGCCGCAGCGAGCTGGGCCTGCGGCAACATGGTCCAGCGCGCCACGCCTGGGGTGAACTCCCTGGCCTATGTGGTCTGGGCCAGCCTGTTTTCGGTTCCGCCCCTCCTGATCCTGTCCCTGACCTTCGAAGGTGCGCCGGCCATCCTTGCCGGTGTCCGCAACGCCGACCTCGGCACCTGGGCCGCGGTGCTCTGGCAGTCGGTCGGCAATACCCTGTTTGGCTATGCCGCCTGGGGCTGGCTGCTGGCCCGCTATCCGGCCGCCACAGTCTCTCCCCTGGCCTTCTTTGTGCCGGTGTTTGGCATGGCCGGCTCGGCGCTGCTGCTGGGAGAGCCGATGCCGGACTGGAAGCTGGCGGCGGCGGGCCTGGTGCTGGGCGGCCTGGCGCTCAACATGTTTTGGCCGATGTGGCGTCGCCCTGTTCACCATCCCTGATGACAGCTTGACGGGGTTTCGTTAAGCCGCGTCAAGGAGTCACCATCATGAACACCGAACAGGTCTTGGAAGAATTCCGCGCGTCGGGTGCCCTGCGCGAGGGGCACTTCATCCTGTCCAGCGGTCTACACTCCGGCACCTTCCTGCAGAAGAACCTGGTCTTCCAGTATCCAGAACGCACCGAGCGGCTCTGCAAGGCCCTGGCGGCTAAGATCCTCGAGGCTGTCGTTCCGGTGTAACTTTGCATATCGCCAGCCGTCGGCGGCATCATCCCCGGCTACGAGACCGCGCGCGCGCTCGGTGTTCCCTCCATGTACGTTGAACGGGAAGGGGGTGGCTTCCAACTGCGCCGTGCCTTCTCCATCCCGCCAGGTGCCCGCATCGCCATGGTCGAGGACATCGTCTCCACGGGTCTTTCGTCACGGGAGTGCGTTGAGGCCATCAGGGCCGCTGGCGGCAATGTGGTGGTGGCCGCGGCGATTGTGGACCGCTCCGGTGGCAGGGCCGACCCTGGCGCACCCTTCGTGGTCCTGGCCCGCCTGGACGTGCCCGCCTATCCCGCCGACCAACTTCCGCCCGAACTGGCGGCGATCCCGGTGGAAGACCCCGGCAGCCGGAGGCTGCACCGATGAGCCGTCTGCGCCTGGGGGTGAACATCGACCATGTGGCCACCATCCGAAACGCCCGAGGTGCCACCTATCCCGATCCAGTCCGAGCTGCGGAGATGGCGATGGCGGCGGGGGCCGACGGCATCACCGCTCACCTGCGTGAGGATCGCCGCCACATCTCCGATGCGGACATGGACGCCTTGGCGCTCATCACCCGCAAGCGCGGCATCCCGCTGAACTTCGAGATGGCTGTCACCGATGAGATGGAGGCCATCTGCCTGGCCCACCTGCCCCATGCGGCCTGCCTGGTGCCGGAACGGCGGGAAGAGGTCACCACCGAGGGGGGGCTGGATGTGGTCAAGGGCCACAACACCATCGCCGCCACCGTGCGCCGCTTTGTGGAGGCCGGGATCCGGGTCTCCTGCTTCGTGGACGCCGACGCCGATCAGGTCGCCGCCGCCAAGTCGGTCGGTGCCCAGGTGGTGGAGCTGACCACCGGACCCTATTGCGATGCGGTCCGCGAGCGATCCCCTGAGGCCCCACGCTTGCTGGAGATTTTGCGCGCCGCCGCGGCTGAAGCCCATCGGTTGGGCTTGGAGGTCCACGCCGGGCACGGCATGGACTATGAGACCGCCAAGCCCATCGCCGCCATCCCTGAACTCATGGAGCTGAACATCGGCCACTTCCTGATCGGCGAGGCGATCTTCGTGGGCCTGACTCCGGCCATCCAGCGCATGCGCGCCCTGATGGACGAAGCCCGCGCTGAGCGCGCCGCGTGATCCTCGGCATCGGATCTGACCTGTCGGACATCCGCAGGGTTCACGCGACCCTGGAGCGGTTCGGGGATCGCTTCACCCACCGTATCTTCACCGAGATCGAGCGCACCAGGTCCGAACGCAAACCCGACCGGGCGTCCAGCTATGCCAAGCGCTTTGCCGCCAAAGAGGCCTGCGCCAAGGCGCTGGGCACCGGCATACGGGCCGGGGTATTTTGGCGCGACATGGGCGTGGTCAACCTGCGCTCAGGTCAGCCCACCATGGCGCTCACCAATGGCGCTCTGGCGCGCTTGGAGAAGATGGTTCCGGCTGGCCACAAGGCCGTGATTCACCTGTCGCTCACCGACGACCACCCCTATGCCCAGGCCTTCGTGATCATCGAGGCGGTGCCGCAGTAGGCCGACGGCCTTTGTGCTAGTCTGGCCCCATGACACGGGTTCGCCCCTCATCGCCGCCCCGGAACCGCAGGGTCCGCCTTCGATGGCGTCTGGCGGGCATCGCCGTTGGCATGGGTCTGGCCGCCCCGTCGCATCTGCCGTCGACGGATGTGCCAGCGCCCGGTCGGTCCCTGCGTCAGGCCGTGGCCTCCCAGCAGGCCCCGCAGCTCTCGACACAGATTGCGGCCCTGGGACGCGGGTTCGACGGGCGGGTCGGCATTGCGGTACGGGATATCGATGAGGGGTGGACCGCCGCCTTCGACGGCGACAGCCGGTTTCCCCAGCAGAGCGTGTCTAAGCTGTGGGTGGCCCTGGCGGTCCTCGATGCAGTGGATCGCGGCGCGATGGCCCTGGACGACACCCTGGTGGTCCGCAAGCAGGACCTCAGCGTCTTTCACCAGCCCCTGCGGACCCATGTGGGCGCCCGAGGCTTTCCCGTGTCCCTCCGCGACCTGCTGCGCGGGGCCATCGCCCAGAGCGACAATGCCGCCAATGACATGCTGGTGAAGCAGGTGGGAGGCCAGGGCCAGGTTCAGGCCTTGTTGGACCGCCACCGGCTGAAGGGTGTCTGGGCCAGCCCGCCGGAAAAGGTCATGCAGGCCAAGATCGCGGGCCTCGACTGGAAGCCGGAATACTCCTTTGGCCTGACCTTCTGGGCTGACCGGGACACCCTTTCGCCCGAGGCCCGGGCGGTGAACCTGGACGCCTATCTGCAAAATCCAGATGACCCAGCCACGCCCATCGGCCTGGTTTCGGCCCTGGCTCGGCTCAAACGTGGGGAACTGTTGAGACCCGCCTCCACCGCCCTGCTCCTGGGGATCATGACCGACACTGAGACGGGCACCGGTCGGCTCCCGGCCGGGTTGGCTCCGGGCTGGACCCTCGCCCACAAGACCGGCACCGGCCAGGTGATGGGGGCGGTCGCCACCGGGTTCAATGACGTGGGGATCATGACCGCCCCTGATGGCCACACCTATGCCATCGCCGTTATGGTCGCCCAGACACGGCGCTCCGTGGCGGAACGGCAGGACTTGATGGCCGCAGTGGCCCGGGCCGTGGTTGCGCATCATCAGCGTCACAACCAGGCCAAGGCAGTTGATCCGACGAGCCTCCGGGCGGCTGACGGCGGTTCGCCTGGATGAAGAGTTCACGGGCGCGACTCTTGCCGCAGAGCTATGCAGCGGCTAGCTACAGCCTCTCAATGACCGGCACGCCGGAAGCTCTCGGATCCTGACATGACTGATGACGTCAAAAGCGCCGGTGGCTCTGGAAGATCGGCGGCCATGGACGAGGTGGTGGAGATCGTGAAGACGGTCGTCTATGCCTTGCTCATCGCGCTATTCCTGCGAGTTCTCTTCTTCCAGCCCTTTACGATTCCATCGGCCTCCATGGAGCCCACCCTGCTGGAGGGCGACTACATCATCGTGTCGAAGTACTCCTACGGCTACTCGAAGAACTCGATCCCCTTCAGCCCCCCGCTGTTCAAGGGTCGCATTTTCGAGCGCCAGCCCACCCGTGGCGACGTGATCGTGTTCAAGCTGCCCCGCGACGGGCACATCGACTACATCAAGCGGCTGGTGGGCCTGCCCGGAGACCGTATCCAGGTGATCGGCGGTGTCCTGCAAATCAACGGTCGCCCGGTTCCGCGAAAGCCCCTGACCCCGGTGATGATGGATTCGGGTTACGGCTTCACCCGTAATGTCGAACGCTATGAAGAGACCTTACCGGACGGGAAGAAGATCATCACCTACGACTTTGGACCCGATGGCGACGTCGACAATACCGAGGTGTTTGTGGTGCCCGAGGGTCAGTACTTCTTCATGGGCGACAACCGTGACAACTCCCTCGACAGCCGCGTCGCCCCCGAGGCGGGCGGCGTCGGCTTTGTTCCGGCTGAGAACCTGGTGGGCAAGGCGCAGATCATCATGCTGTCCTGGAACAAGGGTGCGTCCCTGTTCAAGCCCTGGACCTGGGTGCTGGATGCGCGGCCCAGCCGGTTCTTCCACAGCCTGAAATGAACAAGCGCGACGTCGCGGTCTCTGAACTCGAGGCTCGGATCGGCCACGTCTTCCAGGACCGCGACCTGCTGGAGCGCGCCCTGACCCATGCCAGTGTCGGCAGCGGGGCCACCAAGACGCCGCACAATGAGCGCCTGGAGTTTCTGGGCGACAGGGTGCTGAACCTGATGGCGGCCGAACGCCTGATGGAACTGCGTCCCGAGGCCCGTGAGGGCGAGATGTCGCGGCTGATGAACAAGATCATCACCTATCAGGCCTGTGCGCGCGTCGCCCGACGGGTGGGCCTGCCCGACGCCCTGCGGGTCGGGCCTGGCGCCACCAAGACCGGTGCCAGGGACAATGAAAAGGTCTTGGGCGATGCCTGCGAGGCCCTGATCGCCGCCCTCTATCTTGAGGGGGGTCTGGAGGCCGCGCGCACCTTCTTCCTCGCCGCCTGGCCGCTGGAGTTCGAGGCCATGGACCAGGCCGCCTCCAAAGATTCCAAGACCTTACTGCAGGAATGGGCCATGGGTCGCGGTCTGCCGGTTCCCCGCTATGATGTGGTGGCCCGCGAGGGGTCCGACCATGAACCCCTCTTCACCATCGAAGTCCGTATTGACGGCCAGGAGCCCGAGCGGGCTCAAGGCCGATCCAAGCTGGAAGCCCAGAAAGCCGTTGCCAATATAATGCTGTCGAAACTCGAAGGCCCCCAATGACCCGTGCAGGCTTTGCCGCCGTTATCGGGGCACCCAATGCGGGCAAGTCCACCCTGACCAATCGCATGGTGGGGGCCAAGGTCTCCATCGTGACCCAGAAGGTGCAGACCACCCGCTTCCCGGTGCGTGGGGTGGCGATGGAGGGGGAGACCCAGATCATCCTGGTGGATACGCCAGGCATCTTCACGCCGCGCCGCCGCCTGGACCGGGCCATGGTGCGCTCGGCCTGGGGCGGGACCGAGGACGCCGACGCCGTGGTCCATCTGGTGGATGCTGCGGCTGAGATCGCCGTCAATGAGGGGCGCGGAAAGGCGGCCGACCGCCGTGGCCTGGCCGACGTCGACACCATCGTCGAGGGACTGAAGGCCGCCGGCAAGCAGGTGATCCTGGCGCTGAACAAGATCGACGGGGTCAAGCGCGAGAACCTGCTGGCGATCTCCCAGCGGCTGTTTGAAACCGGCGTCTATACCGAGGTCTTCATGATTTCCGCCGCCACCGGAGCCGGTGTCGAGGATCTGACGGCGCGGCTCGTCGAGCTGATGCCGGAAGGCCCCTGGCTCTACCCCGCAGATCAGACCGCCGACCTGCCGGTCCGTCTCCTGGCCGCCGAGATCACCCGCGAGAAGATCTATCTCCGTGTCCACGAGGAACTGCCCTATGCGGCGGCGGTGGAGACCACCTCCTTTGAGGAACGCAAGGATGGCTCCCTGCGGATCGAGCAGACCATCTATGTGGAACGCGAGAGCCAGCGCCCCATCGTCCTGGGGGCGAATGGTCAGACCCTGAAGTGGATCGGCCAGAAGTCCCGCGAGGAACTGACCCTGTTGCTGGAAAAGACGGTCCACCTGTTTCTGACGGTCAAGGTCGATGAACGCTGGGCCGATAAGCGAGAGTTCTACGGCGACGTTGGCCTGGACT
>JANPAO010000307.1:0-2422 GCA_031429955.1 Phenylobacterium sp.
CCCAGGACCGCGCCGGGCTCGACCGTCGCGCCTTCCTCGGCGCTGATGGAGGACAGCACCCCGTCGGCGGGGGCGGCGACCTCCAGGCTGACCTTGTCGGTTTCGAGTTCGACGAGGATCTCATCCTTGCGGACCGCGTCCCCGGGCTTCTTGGCCCAGCGCGCCACTGTCGCCTCGGTGACGGATTCGCCGAGCGTGGGCGTCATGATGTCGGCCATTGGGGAGGTTCTTCCTGTTCTTTCGGGCGGTCGGTTTAGGCGAAGGCTTCAGCAAGGAACGTCTGGAGTTCCTTCATGTGCCGGCTCATCTGGCCGGCGGCGGTGGAGGCCGAGGCCGGGCGGCCGACATAGCGGGCGCGCTTGGCCTTGATCTTCAGGCGGTCGAGGGTGAGCTCGAGCCAGGGGTCGACAAAGGTCCAGCCGCCCATGTTCTTGGGCTCTTCCTGGCACCAGACCAACTCGGCATTGGGGAAGCGCGACAGTTCGGTGGACAGCGACTTAACTGGCCAGGGATAGAACTGTTCCAGCCGCATCAGATAGACGTCATTGACGCCCTTCTCCTCGCGGGCCTCCAGCAGGACGTAGTAGACCTTGCCCGAACAGAGGACGACACGGCGGATCTTGTCGGGCTCCACCAGCTGGGTGGCGGTGTTGATCCCGCGCTCGGCGTCGTCGTGCAGGACGCGGTGGAAGGAGGAGCCCTCGGCCATGTCCACCAGGCGGGAGGTGGCCTTTTTGTGCCGCAGCAGCGACTTGGGGGTCATCACCACCAGGGGCTTGCGGAACTCCCGACGCATCTGCCGGCGCAGGACGTGGAAATAGTTGGCCGGGGTCGTGCAGTTGACGACCTGGAGGTTGTCTTCGGCGCAGAGTTGCAGGAACCGTTCGAGCCTGGCGGAGGAGTGCTCCGGACCCTGGCCCTCATAGCCGTGAGGCAGCAGCAGAACAAGGCCGCTCATCCGCAGCCACTTGCGTTCTCCCGAGGAGATGAACTGGTCGATGACCACCTGGGCACCGTTGGCGAAGTCGCCGAACTGGCCCTCCCACAGCACCAGGGTCTTGGGGTCGGCCAGGGAGAAGCCGTATTCGAAGCCCAGCACGGCTTCTTCCGACAGCGGGCTGTCGAGCACCTCGAAGTGGGCCTGGCCCGGACGCAGGTTGGCCAGCGGCTGGTAGTGGGCCTCGGTCGTCTGGTCGATGAGATCGCAGTGGCGTTGGACAAAGGTACCACGCACGCTGTCCTGACCAGCCAGGCGCACCGGGAAGCCGTCGTCCAGCAGGGTGGCAAAGGCCAGGTGCTCGCCGGTGGCCCAGTCCAGGCCTTCGCCCGTCTCGATGGCCACCCGACGATTCTCGATGGCCCGACGCACGGTCTTGTGGGCATCCAGGGTCTCGGGGATGACGGTGATCTTCTGGCCCAGGTCCAGGAGCTTTTGTAGCGGAACGCTGGTGTCACCGCGCCGGTCGTCGCCGTCGGCCAGGGCCAGGCCCGCCCACTTGCCGTCCAGCCAGTCAGCCTTGTTGGCCTTGTAAGCCTTGCCGGCCTCCATCTCCTGATCAAGGAAGTCGTCGAATTCCTTCATCCAGCCTGTGACATCGCCCTCGGTGATCACGCCCTCGCCGATCAGTTGGCGGGAATAGAGCTCGCGGGTCGAGGGGTGGTCCTTGATCTTCGCGTACATCAACGGCGAGGTCATCGTGGGGTCGTCGCCCTCGTTGTGACCAAAGCGCCGATAACAGAACATGTCGATGACCACGTCCTTGGCAAACTGCTGGCGGAACTCGGTGGCGATCTTGGCCACGAAGGTCACGGCCTCAGGGTCATCGCCGTTCACGTGGAAAATCGGGGCCTCTACCATCAGGGCCACATCCGAAGGATAGGGCGAGGAGCGGCTGAAGGCCGGGGCTGTGGTGAAGCCGATCTGGTTGTTGACGATAAAGTGGATGGTGCCACCGGTGCGGTAGCCCTTCACACCGGAAATGGTGAAGCACTCGGCGATCACGCCCTGGCCGGCAAAGGCCGCATCCCCATGCAGCAGCAGGGGCAGGACGTGGCCGCGGCCGCCATCGGGGGTGTCGCGCAGGGTATAGGCCTGTTTGGCGCGGGCCTTGCCCAGCACCACCGGATTGACGATCTCCAGGTGCGACGGGTTGGCGGTCAGCGACAGGTGGACAGCATTGCCATCAAAGGCCCGATCCGAAGAGGCTCCCATGTGATACTTCACATCGCCCGAACCCTGGACGTCAGAGGGCAGGCTCGATCCGCCCTGGAACTCGTGGAAGATCACCTGGTAGGGCTTGGCCATCACGGCGGCCAGGACGTTCAGGCGGCCCCGGTGGGGCATGCCGATGACGATGTCCTTCACGCCCAGCGCGCCGCCGCGCTTGATGATCTGTTCGAGCGCCGGGACCATGGCCTCGCC
>JANPAO010000308.1:0-12607 GCA_031429955.1 Phenylobacterium sp.
CCAGGTCGTCGTCGTGCCCGTTCCCGGCCCGACCGTGACCGAGACGGCTGCTCCGAAGGCTACGGAATAACCGTAACAGGTGCAGTAACCCCCAACCTCACCCCCCCAGCAACCGCTTCCGGTTGGCGCGGACATAGCCGAGGTAATGCTTCACCACGCCGCCGCTCTGCGCCAGCGCGCCCTGGCCCAGATCGCCGCGCTGCCAGGCCGCGAGGAGTGCGGCGTGGGCTTCGGCTTTCTCGGCGACCATCAGCCGCGCCTCGCGGGCAGCGGCCTCGCCGCCTCCCGCCAGGCGGGCGAGGCGGAGCGGGACGACCAGCGAGGCCTCGGCGGCGAGCGCCCATGAATGGGCGGTGAGGCTGAGCATGTCTTTCATGAGCCTTGCCGCCACGTGCCGCCCTATTCGGCCGCCGGCAGGTAGATTTCGCTGCCTTCCTTGCGGAACTTCTCGCTCATTTCCGCCATGCCGGCCTCTGCCTCGTCCGCTGCGATGAACCCTGTGGTTTCCTGGTTCTGCTTGGCGGCGAATTCGCGGACTTCCTGGCTGATTTTCATGCTGCAGAACTTCGGCCCGCACATCGAGCAGAAGTGCGCGGTCTTGGCGCCTTCGGCCGGCAGGGTCTGGTCGTGGTATTGCTCGGCCGTGTCCGGGTCGAGGCTGAGGTTGAACTGGTCGCGCCAACGGAATTCGAAGCGCGCCTTGCTCAGCGCATTGTCGCGCACTTGCGCGGCGGGGTGGCCTTTGGCGAGGTCCGCTGCGTGGGCGGCGAGCTTGTAGGTGACGACGCCGACCTTGACATCGTCGCGGTCGGGCAGGCCGAGGTGTTCCTTGGGGGTGACGTAACACAGCATCGCCGTGCCGAACCAGCCGATCATCGCCGCGCCGATGCCGCTGGTGATGTGGTCATAGCCGGGCGCAATGTCGGTCACCAAGGGCCCGAGCGTGTAGAACGGGGCTTCGCCGCAGGCCGCGAGCTGCTTTTCCATGTTGGCCTTGATCTTGTGCATCGGCACGTGGCCGGGGCCCTCGATCATGGTCTGGACGCCGTGCTTCCAGGCCACCTGGGTCAGCTCCCCCAGGGTCTCCAGCTCGGCGAACTGGGCCGCATCATTGGCATCGGCGATGGACCCCGGCCGCAGTCCGTCCCCCAGGCTGAAGGAGACATCATAGGCCCGCATGATATCGCAGATGTCCTCGAAGTGGTCATAAAGGAAGTTCTCCCGATGGTGGGCCAGGCACCACTTGGCCATGATCGACCCGCCCCGGCTGACGATCCCGGTCACCCGCTTGGCGGTCAGCGGCACATAGGACAGGCGCACCCCAGCATGGATGGTGAAATAGTCCACCCCCTGCTCGGCCTGCTCGATCAGGGTGTCGCGGAACACCTCCCAGGTCAGGTCCTCGGCCACCCCATCGACCTTCTCCAGCGCCTGATAGATCGGCACCGTGCCGATGGGCACCGGGCTGTTGCGGATGATCCAGTCGCGGATGTTGTGGATGTTGCGGCCGGTGGAGAGGTCCATCACCGTGTCGGCCCCCCAACGGGTCGCCCAGACCAGCTTGTCCACCTCGTCGGCCACCGTCGACAGTACCGCCGAATTGCCGATGTTGGCGTTGATCTTAACCAGGAAATTCCGGCCGATCGCCATCGGCTCAAGCTCGGTGTGATTGATGTTGGCCGGGATGATCGCCCGCCCCCGAGCCACCTCCGAGCGGACAAACTCCGGGGTCATGAAGTCGGGAATCGAGGCCCCGAAGTCCTCCCCATCCCGGATGAACGGGTCACTCTCCTGGCGCCTCAAGTTCTCGCGGATCGAGACATATTCCATCTCCGGGGTGATGATGCCGCGCCGGGCATAGTCCAGTTGGGTGACGGCCCCAGAGCCCTTGGCGCGGTAGACCCGGCGCGGTGCCTTGAACTCCGGTGCCAGGTGCTTGCCTCGCGCCCCGCCGTTGTCCTCCGGCTTCACCGCCCGAGGGTTGGCCACGATCTCCACATCGCCTCGCGACACCACCCAGGGCTCCCGGGTCTTGGCCAGGCCCAGGTTGATGTCGATGGTAGCGGTGGGGTCGGTATAGGGTCCCGAGGGATCATAGATGGTCACCGGCGGCTCATTGGCGCTGGGGTGCACGGCGACCTCGCGGAAGGGCACGCGGATATCGGGCCAGAGCACGCCGGCCTGATAGACCTTGCGCGAACCGGGGCGTTCACCGGTGGGGATAGCCCCCTCGGCCTTGGCGTCGACGGGAGTCTGGATGTTCATGGGCGCGGTCTCGCCTGGGCTGACGATCCGGGCCAGGTTGCGTCGAGCGGTCAGGCGAGCTGGGCTCGCTTCCCTCCCTTCGCCGGCATGATCCGGATCAGGTACGGCGGGTCGCGGGGACAGACCCGCCTCTCAGCCGCTGCGGCGACTCCCCGGAGAAGCGATCAACCTATACCCAGGACAGGGTGCCCGACAAATGCCATGCTGGGCTGTTGTTCTGAACCCCATGGTTATCAGGCAAGGATCTCCACCATGAACACCCTGTTTCCTCTCGCCCTGGCCGCCGCCGTCCTGGCCACAAGCGCGTCAGCCGCCGAGCCGGCCCGTCAGTGCTTTCGCGTCAGCCAGATGAAGGGCCACACCGTGGCCGACTCCAAGACCCTATATGTCGCGGTGGGCCATGCCGATGTCTATCGCATGGACATGGCCGGGGCCTGCCTCTCGGGGGCCAAGTTCGGCGACCCCCTGGTGATCGAGACCACCGGCGGCAGCGACCTGATCTGCCGCCCCATCGACCTCAATCTCAAGATCGCAGACCCGATCGGTGCCACACCCTGCCTGGTCAGCCAGATCGCCAAACTGACCCCGGAGCAGGCCGCCGCCCTGCCCCGTAAACTGCGGCCCTAGAGGAGGTTGCGGACACCGTGCTAGGCAGGAGGTCTAGGAGACCTCCATGCATCTGGCCCGCTTTCCCCGCGCCCGCTTCGCCCACCTGCCCACGCCGCTGGAGCCCATGCCTCGGCTCAGCGCCGCCCTGGGCGGACCCGAACTCTATGTGAAGCGCGACGACTGCACCGGCCTGGCCGGCGGCGGCAACAAGACCCGCAAGCTGGAGTTCCTGCTAGGCGAGGCCCTGGACCAGGGTTGCGACACCCTGGTGACCCAGGGCGCGGTTCAGTCCAACCATGTGCGCCAGACGGCAGCCGCCGCCGCCCACTTCGGCCTGGCCTGCGAGATCATCCTGGAGGAACGGACCGGTTCCAAGGCCCTCGACTACAACCAGTCTGGCAATGTCCTGTTGGACCGGTTGCTGGGGGGAAAGCTGCGCACTGTGCCCGCCGGCACCGACATGAATGCGGCCCTGGCCCAGGTGGCCGATGAGGTCCGCGCCAGGGGCGGAATTCCCTACATCATCCCCGGCGGCGGCTCCAACGCCATCGGGGCCTTGGGCTATGTGGACTGCGCCATCGAGCTGGTGCGCCAGGCTGATGAACAGGGGATCGTCATCGACCGGATTATCACCGCCACCGGCAGCGCCGGCACCCATGCAGGCCTGGTAGCGGGCCTGGCGGTGATGGGGGTCAATATCCCCATCCTCGGCATCGGGGTCCGGGCGCCGCGCGAGGTTCAGGAGGCCAATGTCCACCGCCTGGCGGTAGAGACCGCCGCCCTGCTGGGCCATGGCGACCGGGTGACCCGCGACATGACCGTCGCCGACTGCGACTATGTGGGGGCTGGCTATGGCCTGATCGACCAGGCGGTGATCGACGGACTGAAGCTGGTGGCCCGCACCGAGGCCCTGCTGCTGGACCCGGTCTATACCGGCAAGGCCATGAAGGGGCTGATCGCCCTGACCAAGGCCGGGGCATTCAAGGACGAGACCGTGGTGTTCCTGCACACCGGCGGTGCCCAGGGCCTGTTTGCCTATGGCTCGGAAATGGAAGGTCACCTGGCATGAGTCTGGTTCTCGGCGTCCTGGGTGGGATGGGGCCTGCCGCCACCCTGGACTTCCTCACCAAGCTTCAGGCCTTCACCCCGGTGAAGCGGGAGGCCGACCACATTCGGGTGATGGTGGACATCAATCCGCAGGTGCCCGACCGCAACGACCCCTTCGCCAAGCCCGGCCCGGTTCTGGCCGAGATGGCTGGCGCGCTTCAAGGGGCCGGTGCCCAGGTGCTGGCGATCGCCTGCAACACCGCCCACAGCCATGCCGACCTGATCACCCGGGCCAGCGGTCTGCCCCTGATCGACATGATCGCCACGGCCTCCGCTGCGGCGCGCGACACCGGCGCCCATCGCACCGGGGTCCTGGGGACCAAGGCCGCGATCCGGCTCTATCGCGAGTATCTCGCCGCCCAGGGCATGGGCCTGGTGACCTTGCCGGCCGAGGCCCAGGACGAATTCATGGCCCTGCTGACCCAGATCAAGGCCGGTGACGTCGGCCCCGAGGTCGCCAAGGCCATGGCCGACCTCGCCCAGATCCTGGTGGACCAGGGGGCCGAGGCTGTCATCGCCGGTTGCACCGAGGTTCCCCTGGTCCTGTCGGCCATGGATGTGTCCAAGCCGCTGCTGGATGCCGGCGAACTGCTGGCCCGGCGCTGCGTCAATGTCTGCCTGGGGCTGGAGCCGGTTCCCGTCCTAGAGACGTGACAGCTTCAAGTGGATGCCAGTTGAAGCGCCTGTCACGCTCTAAACTTTTGAATCTAGACCCTTCTTGCCGTTTCAGATGAACCCATCTGAAACGGTCAGGGTCTAGAGGCGTGAGGCGCTGAAGGTATCGCAGGCGGCCGGATCGCCGTTTTCCACCCCGGCCCGGAACCAACGCATCCGCTGCTCGCTGGTGCCGTGGGTGAAGGCGTCGGGCATGACCCGGCCTTGGGACTGTTTCTGCAGCGTGTCGTCACCGACGGCGGCGGCGGCCCGCAGGCCGTCCTCCACATCCTTGGGATCCAAGGACACCTGACCGTCCGAGGCCGCTGAGGCCCGCGCCGCCCAGACCCCGGCATAGCAGTCGGCCTGAAGTTCCAGCCGCACCGACCCGGAGTCCACCCCCTTGGCTCCGTACTGTTTGGAGCGCGCCATCTGGCCGGTCAGGTTCTGGACGTGGTGGCCGATTTCGTGGGCAATGACATAGGCCCGCGCCGCCTCGCCCTGGGCCCCGAAGCGTCCCGACAGTTCCTGCCAGAAGGCCAGGTCCAGATAGACCTTGCGGTCCTGCGGGCAATAGAACGGCCCCATGGCCGACTGACCCATGCCACAGCCGGTGCCGGTGGCCCGGTCATAGATCACGATGCCGGCCGGGGGATCGTAGCTGCGGTTGGAGGCCTTGAAGACCTGGCTCCAGACGTCGCTGGTGGAGGTTTCGATGACATCGACGAACTGAGCCTCGGCGTCCTGCGGCGTGCCCCGCGCGCCTTCCTGCTGGGCCTGGCTGCCGCCGCCCACCTCATTGACCACGCTGAGGGTCGTCGAGGGGTCGATGCCAAACACGAAGTAGCCGATGGCCGCCAGGACCAGGCCGCCGATCCCGACCCCGCCCGCCGCCACCGGGCCAAGCCCACGGCGATCCTCGATATTGCCGCCCCGCCGTCCACCCTGCCACCGCATGGCCGTCTCCTAGATCCCGGCGTTGCTGTACGCGCCGCCGACAGCATGGAGCCTAACCGGGCCGCTGTCAGCTATTGAGGGGGATTGTTTGCTTCGAGGAACTCGACCGTCGCCTTGAGCATCTGCAGTCGGGTCGCCTCCCGAGACAGCCAGTGGTCTTCTTCCCTCAGGGTTACGAGCTCCACCGGCTTGCCCGCCGCCTTCATGGCATTGGCCAGGAGCTGGCTCTGCTCATAGGGCACCACCAGATCGTCCTTACCGTGGATCAGCAGAACAGGTGCGCGGATTGCAGCAACCTGGCTGGCGGGCGAGTAGGCGGCAAGACCGCTCTCGTCACGCCCCTCCACCCCCATGAACCGACGCCAATACCGGGTTGCCGGATTGGCCTCGCCCCCAACGCGACCCCGAATCCAGACCAGCATCTTGCGAAGGTCTGAGATGCCAGCCACCGAGACGGCACAGCGATAGACATCTGGCTCCAGCGCCACCCCGGCCAAGGCTGCGTAACCGCCATAGCTGGCACCAGCGATACAGACCCTCTTCGGATCAATCGTCCCCTTGGAGCCGAGGTACTTCACGCCATCGGACACGTCCGTCTGCATCTTCCGCCCCCACTCACCATAGCCTGCGGCCGTGAAGCCTTGCCCATAGCCCGACGAACCGCGGAAGTTGGGCTGCAACACCGCGTATCCCCGGGATGCGAGGGCCTGAGCCCACCAGTCAAAGCCGATCACATCGAATGTCTCAGGACCGCCATGGGGCATAACCACCAGCGGGAGGCCTTTGGGCTCCCGTCCCTTTGGCAGAGTTAAGATGGCTTCGATCATGAGACCATCTGCGGCCTTGTACTGGATCTTGCTTGAGCTGGAGATTTCGTCAGGGCCAATTCCGGCCCTCAGGTCGCCGACCAGAGAGGCGCGCCCACTGGCGAGGTCTACAAACATGTACGCGGCGCCAGTCTTGGTGCCTTCTACTCTCACCACCACCTGTTTGTGGCTGTCCGACCAGCTCTCAGGCGAGACCTGCTCACCAGGAAAAGCCCGCTTGATCATTCCCCATCGAGCCTGATCTTCGCTGGAGAAATAGGTGACCTTTTGGTCCGCGCTGTTCTCGATGACCCCGGCGACCTTGTTGGTCACCGGATCCCACAGGTAGTCGAGGACCCCATTCTTGTAGGGAAGCTGATCCTCGAACTTTTCGGTCGCCAAGGAGTACGATCGCGTGACCCTCTCACCCTGCTCGAGGCGGCTGATCAGGAGCGTGTCCATCCCGGACCCCATGCCGATAAGCCACGGCTCATCGAGGGGTGCGGTTTCCAACGCGACGGTCCGCCAATCTGAACTGTCTCGTTTCAACAGTCGCCAGGCACCGGTCTTACGATTGTACTCGGTGCGGGCAATCAGTTCGCCATCAGATCCCAGCGCCCAACGCGTAGAGACCTCACCGATTGCGGGGCCGGAATCCAACATCCGCGTATCGCCACCCGCAACATCCACGCGAAAAAGGCTCTGAATGGAGTCCTGTCCGCTGAGGCGTTGACCGACCACATAAAGGCTCGGCTTGCCCTCATAAGGGCGGACCCTGATGGTGCCCAAGGTGAAGTTGCCCACGCTTGGAATCTTGTTGAGCACCAGTTGGAAGGAGCGGGCCTCTATGTCGTAGATGCGCGTCTGCACGATCTCCCCACGGCCCACGAACACAATGATCGAGCTGTTGCTCTCCACCCTCGATGTTGTGGAGGTGGAGAACGCGATATGGCCGTTTCCCACCCAAAGTAGGTCTCTTAGCTTCTCCTTCCCAACCCCCACTGACGCCAACATTCGTCCGTCTGCGAGGCTTTGCACGACGATCTTGCGGCTTTCGCCTTCAGGCTGGACGTAGGCCAGTCGGGTGCCGTCGGGTGACACCAAAACCTGCTCCAGAGTCGGCAGCCGACCGTAGGCTTCCAGCGGTGCGGCCTGGGCCGTGGTGGCGATCAAGACGGCCAGCAGGGCCGCAGCAAGTCTTGCAAACACTGAGGCTCTCCCCGGAAACCGCCTCACCAGCCAGGGCGGCGCGACCATATTCCGGACGCACGCAAACCGAGCAAGTGCAATCTCTGAAATCTTGGCGGGGCTATGGGATCGATTGGGTCATGGGCCCTTGAACCTGGAGGATTCGGGCACCGCTGGCGGGCTCAGGGAGCCCGGACCGCAGATGGTTGTCTGTCGGCGGCAGCCCCTGGGCGTTCAGGCCGGCGAGGCGGTCCAGAGTCTGTTGCCTGGCTTCCTGGGCAAATTGTTCGGTGCTGAGCGTCACGGCCTGCTGGTGGGCCAAACGCTGCAGGTGCTCAGCCTCCTGGACCCGGGCCACGTCATCGCCCAGCGGCTCCCCAAGCGCAGGGGTCGCGATCAGGACCAGGGACAGGATCAGGCCGCCGACCCGCCGGTCCCGTCTCAGGGCCGCGACACCGTGAAGCGGTCCAGTTCCTTGCGCGGCGCATCCCACTCCGGTTGGATCTCCTCGGCCTTGCGATAGTCGAGATAGGCCGACTTCAGATCGTCCATGCCCTCATGGGCCAGGGCGCGATTGAAATAGGCCTTGGCCGGCTCCGAAACACCAAGTTCCAGGGCCCGGTTCAGATCGGGCAGGCTCTCGGCATAGCGGCGTTGACCGATCGAGGCCGCACCCCGGTTCACATAGGCTTCTCCAAGATCGGGCTTGGCGGTAACCGCGCGGTCGAAATCCTCACTGGCGTCGGAATAGGCCCGGTTTCGCAGTTTCAGCACGCCGCGATTGACCAGGGTGCCGGCGCGATCACGGGAATTGAGGAACTCGGTCTCCAGCGCCTCGGTGCAGAGCTTCTGATAGCGAAGCTCGCTCTCGCCCTTCAGGGCCGCCTGGGAACAGGCCTCGGCCATGCCGCCGCCGAACACCGAAACCGCCGCCTGGGCACTGCCGGCCATCAGGGCCAGGGCGAGGCTCCCGGCCATGGCAAATGTCTTGATCATATCTGGCCTCCATTGACCTTAAGCCAGTCCCACCGAAAGGGCACCTACAGCCCAAGCGGGACCAAACTTTACGTTGAGAGTCTTCTCCTGCTGCGGGTCTGTCAACGACCGGTTTGCTCAGGTTCAGCCCGCCCGGAACCGCCGGGTTTCCCGCAGCAGGATGTAGATGCTGCTACCCGCCACCACGATTGCCCCCAGCAGCGTGGCCAGCCGGGGACTTTCGCCCCAGACCAGGAACCCGATCAGGCTAGCCCAGACCAGTTGGGTGTAGTCAAAGGGAGCCACCACCGCCACCGGGGCCCGACGAATGGCCTCGGTCAGGAACAACTGTCCGACGCCTCCCAGCAAGCCGGCGGTGATCAGCAGGCCCAGGGTCTGGAGATCGGGCATCACCCAGCCAAACGGCAGGCTGCACAGGCCCAGCACCATGCCCGCCAGGGTGAAATAGAAGACGATCGTCGCGCCGGGCTCGGTGCGTCCGATCTCGCGGATGGCGATCATGGCCCCAGCCGAACCCACGGCGCCGCAGAGAGCAAACAGGGTTCCGGCCACCGCCATATGGGCAGGATCGGGATGGATCATGATCAGCACCCCCACCAGGCCCACCAGCACCGCCCCCCAGCGATGCAGGCCCACCGTCTCCTTCAGGATCACGGCGGAGAGGGCGGTCATGAACAGCGGTGCCGAGAAGGACAGCGCCGTTGACTGAGTCAGGGGCAGCAGGGTGACAGCGGTGAAGCCGCAGACCATCCCGGTCAGGCCGATGGCCGAGCGCATCAGGTGACCCAGGGGCCTCTTGGTCTTCAGCACCCCAAAGCCACTGGTGCGAGAGATGTAGATCAGCACTGGAACAAAGGCGAAGGCGTTGCGGAAGAAGATGATCTCCAGCACCGGAACGCCCCGGCTGGAGCACCACTTCACCAGGGCCGCGAGCCCAGCCATGCAGACCATGGCCGCCATCCGCAGGGCGATACCCAGCCCGGCGTTCTGGGCGGTCAGGTGGGTGGGGGCCGGGGCGTCGGACATGCTACCGGACTTAGAGCCTCAGGGCCGACCACGCCATCCCAGGCGACCTTGCAGGCCACCGTGGCGCGAGAATCGTCATGCGCGCGCCACATCGGCCCGCTATGATGCCTGATGCTTCCGCCGCGCCACTACCCGACCCCTGCCGCCAAGTGCGCCGACCTGGTGGTACATGTGGCGGGCCTGACCTTCGCCCTGATTGGTGGCGGCATCCTGCTGGGGCTTTCGGTAAAGCTCGGGACGCTGGGCCAGACGGCGGCTGTGGCGGTCTATAGCCTGGCCATGGTGGCGATGCTGGGCCTGTCGACGGCCTATAACTTCGCCAAGCCTGCCTGGCGGCCGCTGCTGCGCCGCTTTGATCATGCCGGCATCTTCCTGATGATCGCCGGCTCCTACACACCCTTCACCACCCAGAACCTGACCGGTGCCTGGTCCGTCGCCATGACCGGCGCCGTCTGGGGGCTGGCAGCCCTGGGGATCTTTGGAAAGCTGTTCCTGCCCGGCCTGGGACGCCGCTTCTGGGTCGGCCTCTATCTGGCGCTCGGCTGGCTGGTGCTGGTGGCCATCAAGCCGATGGTGGAGGGCCTGTCCTGGGTTGCCCTGCTGATGCTGGCCCTGGGCGGGGCCATCTATTCCACCGGCGCGGTCTTCTATCTCCTCGAACGCCTGAAGTTCCGCCGCGCCATCTGGCACGGCCACGTGGTGGGCGGGGCGGCCCTGCAATATGTCGCGGTGCTGCTGGGCGTGGTGCTGGCGCAGCACTAGGCGCGCGTCCTCATCGATCGGGCTGCCGTAAAGTCATGCTTTTCCAAGCGCTCAGATGGGATCATGCTCACCGGCGCTGGAGCTGCAGGTGCAACGACACCTGCACGCCATCCCAGCGGAGGACGCACGATGCATGACCTGGTAATCCGGAATGGACGCGTGGTGGATGGGAACGAGACTCCGGCCTATCTCGCCGACATCGCCATCGACAATGGTGCCATCACCCTGGTGGGCAAGGTCAGCCAGCCGGGCCGGCGCGAGATTGATGCGGCAGGCCTGATCGTCACCCCCGGCTGGGTCGATATCCACACCCACTATGACGGCCAGGTGACCTGGGACCCCTATCTGGCCCCCTCAAGCTGGCATGGCGTGACGACGGCGGTGATGGGCAATTGCGGGGTCGGCTTTGCGCCGGTGCGTCCCGACCGCCACGACTGGCTGATCGCCCTGATGGAGGGTGTCGAGGACATTCCCGGTGCAGCCCTGTCGGAGGGCATCAAATGGACCTGGGAGACCTTCCCGGAATATCTCGACAGTCTTGAGGGCCAGCAACGGGTCATTGATGTGGCGACCCAGGTGCCCCATGGCGCGGTTCGCGCCTATGTCATGGGCGAGCGCGGCGCGCGCAACGAGCCGGCCACCGCAGAAGACATTGCCGAGATGTCCAGGATCGTCGGCGAGGGCGTCAGCGCCGGGGCCCTGGGCTTTTCCACCTCCCGCACCATGCTGCACCTGGCCAAGGACGGCGTGCCGGTCCCCGGCACCTTCGCCGCGGAAGATGAACTGCTGGGGATTGGCCGGGCCATGGGCGAGGCCGGGCACGGGGTGTTCGAAATGGCCTCGGACATGGCGCCCGCCGAGAACGAGTTCAACTGGATGCGGACCCTTTCGGCCGAGACCGGGGTGCCGGTGACCTTTGGTCTGCTGCAGTCCCCCACCAAGGCCGACGGATGGCGACGCCTGCTGCAACTGACCGAGGAAGCCCGAGCTGAGGGCGCTCAGATCACCGCCCAGATCGCCTGTCGGCCCACCGGCATGGTGCTGGGGTGGCAGAGCACCGTGCATCCTTTTGTGGCGCGCGAAACCTATCACCGCCTCTCCAAGCTGCCCTTCGCTGAGCGCATCGTACAGTTGGCCGACCCCGCCGTCCGCGCCCAGATCCTGGCGGAGCCCTCGCGCGAGATGGGCGTGCTGGGGATGATCCTGACCCAGGGCTACAACCGCATGTTCCGCCTGGAGCACGAGAACGGCCTGGACTATGAGCCCCGCGCCGAGGACTCCATCGCCGCCCTGGCTGTGACCACCGGCAAGGCTCCGGACGCCATCGTCTATGACATGCTGATGGAGAAGGAGGGGCGCGGCTACATCTACCTACCGCTGCTGAACTATACCGAGTTCAACTTCGACCACATCCACGAGATGATGAACCACCCCAATACGGTGCTCAGCCTGTCGGACGGCGGGGCCCATTGCGGGGTGATCTGCGATGCCAGCTTCCCCACCTATATGCTGACCCATTGGGCACGGGATCGGTCGCGGGGCGCGCGTCTGTCCCTGGAGAAGGTGGTGTCCATGCAGACCCGCGACACCGCCCGTCTCTACGGCCTGCACGATCGGGGCGTTCTGGCACCGGGCATGAAGGCTGACCTGAACATCATTGACTATGAGAAGCTTGCCATCGAGGCCCCGGAAATGGCCTTCGACCTGCCCGCTGACGGCCGCCGGATGATCCAGCGGGCGCGCGGCTATGTCGCCACCATCGTCGGAGGTCAGGTGACCTTCGAGAACGGCGAGGCCACCGGCGAAATGCCCGGCAAGCTGATCCGTGGCCCGCAAGCCGCACCCATGGCGATGGCGGCGGAATAGGCCTGAGTCCCGTTAGATTTCGGCCAGGGCCGAGAACAGCGCCGCATCCGCAGCGCCCGCCCGATAGAAGACGGGCGGAAAGCCGAGCCCAGCATCAACGGTGACGGTCTGACCGCCCGGCAGATTGCGACCCGTCCAGACATGGACCCAGTCGGTGCCACCCGGCAGGTAGACACTGCGTGACCGCGCGTGCTCTTCAATCACCGGGGCCACCAGCAGGTCCGCACCATAGAGGTACTGCGTCTGCTCCGCATAGGTCGCTGGGTCGTCCTGGAAGTGCAGGAACATCGGGCGCTGCAGCGGCAAGCCAGTGGCTGCGGCCTCCGCTGAAAGCCTGGCCACATAGGGTGCCAACCCCCGATAGACCTGCG
>JANPAO010000309.1:0-3748 GCA_031429955.1 Phenylobacterium sp.
CGTCGGGGCTGCCGCCGCGCAGGTCGGCCCCGGAGGAGCGTATATTGTAGTTCAGCTCGGTGATGCCGCCGGCGACGTAGAAGTCCGAGCCGGGGACCTGCCCCGCCAGGATGCGTCGGTACTCCGCGGCCTTGTCGGGCGCGGGGTTGGGGGCATCGGAGATCAGCTTGTTGTTGGCGTACTTCAGTTCCAGTTCGGAGACCGAGGTGTCGAAGCGTTCCACCAGGGGCATGCCGGCCTTGGCGAAGGCCGACATCGCCATCAGGGAGGCCCCTTGGGTGATCTTGCGGCCCGAACCGTCAGACTCTGACTTGCCCGTGTAGTCGGCGATGCGGCCCACGGCGATTCGGGGTGCCACCAGGCGGGAACTGCGAGCATAGCCGGCCATGCAGACCAGGGCCCCGGAATAGGGGGTGGGATTGGCGGTGACCGGGGCGGTGCCGATGGCGGTGGCGTACTTGCCGTTGGGCCCGGCCACCGGTGTGGCGCAGGCCGTCAGCCCGAGGGCTGCGGCGCTGAGCGCACCGGCGGCGCGATGGAGGCGACTATTGCGCACCGCCCACCCCTCCATTGACCTTGGCATTGGCTGTCACAGCACCGGTATTAGTCTGGGTCGAGTTGATGATGACGGTATTGTAGTTGCCTTGGGTGACCACGGTCAGGTTGTTGCCGATGGCCGTGGCCCCGCCTGACAACGCCCCAACCCCGGCATAGGAGTCCACCACGCCCGAGGTGCTGGAGAAGTTGGACTGGTCCTCGCCGGTGAGCATCAGGCCATCGACGATGATCCGGTTGCCATTGCCGTCGCGGGTGGAGATCTCCACCGGATGGTTCTCCGAGCCGGCGACGCGGCCGTAGCCGGCATTGAAGTCAGCGGAGTTGGTGGTCATGGCCTGGGCCTGGGCTTGGCCGGCGACCAGGAAGGCTGCCAGGGCTGGAACCAGCCAGACAAGACGCGGCGCGGCGGGGGGAGCTGCGGCCATGAGCTTTCGAGAACCTCGCGCGGACAAAACGTCTGGCCTGCCCGAAGCAATGAGCGTGCCAAAATTGGACAGGTCGCACTAAAGAACAGAGAGACTGGCGATTTGGTTAACGGGGGGCTGGCCGAAGCCCTCTGTTTTGTTAGGTTTTTGAGTTTGGAGAGCCCCTTGGACACACCGCGAGAGCCTGCCTTCAACGCCCCCTGGCCGGCCCTGGCCGTGGCGGTGGTGATCGTGGGCGGCTTTGGCCTGCAGTCATTACTGCCGCCTGAGCAAATCTTGCCGAGGTTCGGTTTCTCGCCGGTGGCCCTGTGGGAGGGGCGCTGGAACACCCTCTTTACCGCCCTGTTTGTGCATGGGAGTTGGGCCCATGCCCTGATGAACGGGGTCGGGGCGCTGGCGTTCGGCGCGCCGGTCGCCCGCTACCTTGGGGTGCGCCCTTGGGGTGCGATGACCTTCCTGTTGTTCTATCTGGCCTGCGGGGCCTTGGCCAATCTGGGCTGTGGCTGGGTGCATCAGGGCGAGGCCAGCCTGCTGGTGGGGGCATCGGGTGCGGTGGCGGGACTGATGGCGGCCGCGGCGCGGATGCTGGCGGGACGGGGCGTGCCGGGCCCCTATCTCAGCCCGCCAGTGGTGGGGATGACGGCCGGCTGGATCGTGGTGAACCTGCTGATTGCCGTAGTGGGCTTTGCGCCGGGTGCCGGGGGTGCCCAGGTGGCCTGGGAGGCGCATCTGTTTGGTTATGCCGCAGGCCTGGTCTTGGTCTCGCCCTTTGGTTGGCTATCACGAGGGGGTGTAGTCGATTGATTTCACAGCCCTGCTGAGCGAGGCTTCCCCTCTGAGGCGACGGAGGACGCGGCGATGCTTGTTTCCCAGATACTGAAGGCCAAGGGCGATCTGGTCTTTACGGCTAGCCCCAATGAGACGGTGAGCGCCATCTGCGCCCTGCTATATGCTAGGCGGGTAGGGGCGATGATCATCATGGACGGCGACCGGGTGGCGGGCATCGTTTCCGAACGCGACGTGGTGCGGGTTATGGCCGAGCAAGGGGCCGAGGCCCTGAGCCAGCCGGTGTCCAGTTGTATGACCCGAGACGTGGTGTTTGCCGAACCCAGTGAGACGGTTAACTCGCTGCTGACCCGGATGAGCGACCGGCGCATGCGCCACCTGCCGGTTGTCGAAGGCGATCGCCTGATCGGCATCGTCTCCATCGGCGACCTGGTGAAGCACAAGATCTCGGAGGTCGAGGCAGAGGCCGATGGACTGAAGGCCTATATCGCGGCGGGATAGGGCTACGCGACGCGATGGCCGTGACCGCTCGCCCCGCTGACGCCCCCTAAATAGGAATCGCCCCAGATAGGTGGTGGATCGCCTCCGAGACGGAGAGGCCAAAGCCGCTCTCCCATTGCGCCTAGAAAGACTCTCACCGATGCGCTCGGCCCCTGAGCGCAGGCCCCATGTGGTGCGGCCCCAGAGGAATCGCTTTGAGGGATGCGCGCCACGCGCCGGGCCTGTGAGGCAGGGGCCTGCCCCCCCCCGCCCCAGATCAGGGCCGACCCGAACAGAACCCGCAGCCTCCGCGCCGTGCGTCTGCGAAAACCCGTCCGAGCCTGTCCCCGAAGGCTTTGCGCCAGTCTCGCGCCGGCCGGCCCTGGCGCTTTCCCCAGGGCGCAGTGCCGAAATGCCATGAAACTTCCGGAAGGGGGTTGCGCGGTTTCCAACCCGCTCATATAAGCCCCCCTCGCTCGGACAACGGGGCGGAAGACACGGGCTCAGGTGCTTCCAAGCATTTGAAAACATTGTCTTTTGCCGCACAGTTTGGGCGGCGATCGGATCTCCGGTCGGGACTTTGGAGCCTTGGCTGCAAACCCGGTACGGGATTTCCTTTCATCGGTGTCCGGATCTTCCGGAGCGGTGAGCGGCGCTGGAAACAGCCGGTTGACACTAAGGGGTGCGGCCACTAGATACGCCGCTCCCCGCTGAGACCCACAGGGTCCCGGCGGAGAGGTAGAGGTCTTAAAAACTTCTTGCTTTTCCACTGCAGATCACTAGGATCCGCAGCTTCAATCGAATTGTTACGGACTTGATGGGGCTTACCCCTCGGTGGGCCCGGAGCGAAGTTTTTGCCTAAATCCGGAAGTTCCGGGCTCTGGCGAAAAAGTCCAAAAGGATCGGTTGACACTCCTGAGGCCGGCCCCTAGAACGCCGCCTCCGCCGACCACCGGCGCTAAACAGTGGGGCAGGGGAAACCCGGTCATGGTCTTTGACATTGTTGATTTGGAAAGAGAAACGCAGGCGGCGGCGCTCTGGCGATAGTCCTAACCAGACTATCTCGACGCTGACTGAATCTGTGGTCTCTTGAAGACAATAACCATATGCCTTCAGGTCTTCGGACTTGTTGGTGTTATGATACCTCGTCAAGGTAAATAGAAATGATGCATTCAAATCCTGCCCGGATTTGAATCGTCGCAGGTCAGAGTCAACTCAACCTGAGAGTTTGATCCTGGCTCAGAGCGAACGCTGGCGGCAGGCCTAATACATGCAAGTCGAACGGATCCTTCGGGATTAGTGGCGGACGGGTGAGTAACGCGTGGGAACGTGCCCTTTGGTACGGAACAACTGAGGGAAACTTCAGCTAATACCGTATGTGCCCTTCGGGGGAAAGATTTATCGCCATTGGAGCGGCCCGCGTTGGATTAGGTAGTTGGTGAGGTAAAGGCTCACCAAGCCTACGATCCATAGCTGGTCTGAGAGGATGACCAGCCACA
>JANPAO010000310.1:0-7643 GCA_031429955.1 Phenylobacterium sp.
AAGGCCCGGGTCTCTACGGTCATTTCCGGCGGCACGGGATCGGGCAAGACCACCCTGCTGAACGCCCTCTCGGCCGCCATCAGCCACAAGGAGCGGCTGATCACCATCGAGGACGCCGCCGAACTCCAGATGCAACAGCCCCACATCGTGCGCCTGGAAACCCGCCCCCCCAATATCGAGGGCAAGGGCGAGATCCGTCAGCGGGAGCTGGTGAAGAACGCCCTGCGGATGCGCCCGGACCGGGTCATTCTCGGCGAGGTGCGGGGGGAGGAGGCCTTTGACATGCTGCAGGCCATGAACACCGGCCACGAGGGGTCCATGGCCACCATCCACGCCAATACCCCCCGCGACGCTATCACCCGCCTGGAGCAGATGGTGGCCATGTCGGGCATGAACATCAGCCCTGAGGCCGTGCGCGGTCAGATCGCCTCGGCCGTGGGCCTGATCATCCAGATCATGCGTCTGTCGGACGGCAAGCGGAAGCTGATGAGCGTCACCGAGATCACCGGCATGGAGGGCCAGGTGGTGCAGATGCAGGAGATCTTCGTCTTCAACCGCCTGCACACCTCCGCCGATGGCGTGGTGCATGGGGAGTTCCGGGCCACCGGCCTTCGGGCTCGCTGCCTGGAGGAAATAACCCGTCGCGGCATCGCCTACGACACCGCCAACTTCGACCCGTCCCGGGCCCTGACGTGATCGACGCCGGCAGCGCCTATCTGGTCCTGGTCTTTGCCGCTGTCTTCACCGCAGGTCAGGCCGCCATCGGCCTGCTGGGGACCGCCAAGGTCAAGCGTCAGGTCAATCGCCGGCTGAAGGTTGCCGAGCGCACCGGCGGCATCCAGGATCTGGTGGTGGAACTGCGCAAGCAGCGGGGTCTCACCGGCGCGGGCGATCTGCGGGCGGGCGTCAAGTGGCTGGCCGAACTCATCGTCCGCTCCGGCGTGCCCTATGACGCCCGCAGGTGGTTAGTGGCGGTGATCGCGGCTGCGGGCGCAGGTGGCGTCCTGGCCGTAGCGCTCAGCCACAGCCTGCTGATGGTGCCGATCGGGGCACTGCTGTTTGGGGTCGCAGGCCCGATCGGCTTCCTGAGGTTCATGGCCGCGCGCCGATCCAAGGCCCTGGGCCACCAGCTTCCCCAGGGGTTGGAAATCATCGTCCGCAGCCTAGAGGCCGGCCACCCGGTGCCCACCGCCATCCAACTTGTAGGGCGGGAAATGGCCGACCCGATCGGTTCAGAGTTCGGTATGGCCGCCGACGAGATCGCCTACGGAGCCACGCTGGAACAGGCCATCGGCCGCATGTCGCTGCGCTGCCAGCATCCCGATGTCGACCTCTTTGCCGCCACCGTCCGACTGCAGGAGCGGGCCGGTGGCAATCTCACCGGCCTTTTGAAGCTCAATGCCGCTACCGTGCGCGAGCGCCACCGTATGCGCCTGAAGATCAAGGCCGCCTCGGCCGAAGGTCGCATCTCGGCCGTCATCCTCACCGCAGCACCCCTCATCGCCGGAGGTGCCATCACCCTGCTGTCTCCAGCCTTCTACGGCGAGGTGATCGGCGAGCCCTTCATCCAGACCGGCCTGATCGCCATGGGGGTCTGGGTGACCATCGGAAATCTTTTCATGCGCCGCATGGTCGATATGCGGATCTGATTCATGGAGATACAAACCCTCATCTCAGGGGCAGGTGTGGCCCTGGTGGCCGCCGGACTGCTGGGGGGCGCAGTGCTGGCCGCCCACGAACTGCAACTCCGCGCCCAGCGCACGGCTCGCTTCCGAGATCCCGCTCTTCCCCGCTCCGCCCCCCAGGGCGAGGTCCGCATCCTCGGCCAGGTCACCGCCGGGGTTCGTCGATTGGGCCAGCAGGCCGCCGTCCGCGACCCCGGAAAGGTCTCCGATGTCCGGATGCGGTTGATCCGCGCCGGCTTCTTTGGTCGCGAGGCGGCGATCTACTATCTGGGGGCGCGCGCCGCCGCCTTGGCCGTCGCCACCCTAGGCACCGTTATCCTGCTGCCCTTCGCCCTGCAGCCGGGTCGAGGCATGGCCCCGGTGCTGCTGGCGGCCTTGCTCTCGCTGCTGGCCCTGCTGGGGCCCGACCAGGTGCTGTCCCTGCGCCAAAAGGAGCGCGAGCGTGAATATGCGGACGGCTTTCCCGATCTGCTGGACCTGCTGGTGGCCTCGGTGGAGGCGGGCCTGTCCCTCGACGCCGCCGTCGCCCGGGTCAGCGACGAACTGGTCCGCCGCTATCCCCGCCTGACCATCCACCTACGGATGCTGACCTTGGAACTCCGCGCCGGCAAGTCGCGCAAGGACGCCTGGACTACCTTCGCCGACCGGCTGGGGATCGACGACGCCCGTGCCTTCGCCACCATGCTGCGCCAGGCCGAGGACATGGGCACCAGCCTGGGGGAAACTCTCTCGATCTTCTCTCAGGACATGCGCCAGAAGCGGATGTTGCGGGCGGAAGAAAAGGCCCTGTCCCTGCCGGTCAAGCTGACAGTGCCCCTGATCCTGTTCATCTTCCCCTGTCTGCTGGGGGTCCTGCTCCTGCCGGCCATCTTCCGCCTGACCCAGGTCTTCAACTAGGTTTGGGGGACCCTGCAGCCTCATCCAGCAGCCAGTCGCGGAAGGCCGCAGCCGCGGGTTTGGCCGGTCCCGGCGGTAGGATCAGGTAGAACTGCGCGGGCGTCCGGACAAATCCCAGCGGTGCCTTCAGGCGGCCGGCCTCGATGTCGCCGGCCACATAGATGAAGGGGCTCAAGCCCACCCCAAGGCCGGCCACCGCAGCCTCCAGCATATAGAACAGATGCTCAAACTCGTGGTTCTGCGGGGCCTCTGGCAGGGTCATCCCGGTATGGCCTTCCCACTCGGCCCAGGCCTGCAGGTGGGGGCGAGTGTGTAGGCGCGGCAGGCTGGCAAAGGCCTTCACCCCCGGCAGGCCCCCGATCAGCTGAGGTGTGGCGACGGGACCGTGGTAGTTGTCCAGAAAGGCGATGGCCTGGCCGTCCTGGGCCGGAACGTGTTCGGTCAGACGGATGGCCGCGTCATAGTGTTCACGGGCAAAGTCGGCGGGCGCGAAGCTCTCAGTCACCCGAACCCTCAGCCCCGGATGCCGATCGTGGAAGGACCCCAGGCGCGGGATCAGCCAGCGCATGGCGAAGGTGGCCAGGCAGGACAGATGCAGTTCGGTGTCGGCAGCAGACTTCAGGTCCACCAGGGTCCGCTCCACACGGTCAAAGGCGATGGACAAGGAGGCCGCCAACCGCTCGCCGGCCTCGGTCAGCTTCAACCGGTGGCGCGGTCCCTCGGTCAGGGCCAGGCCTACCTCCTGCTCAAGGCTGCGGATCTGACGGCTCACCGCCCCGTGGGTGACGCACAGCTCATCGGCGGCGGTGGTCATCTTGCCAAGCCGTGCAAAGGCCTCAAAGGCCCGCAGGGCGGTCAGGGGTGGAAGCGAACGACGGGTCATCGCGGATCCATGTGAGGTCAGATCACAAGAACAACACTGTTATATCGTTTGTTGCGTTGCATCAAATTCGATCATCTTCTCCCCGAGCCAAGGGGCTCACGACCCAGGGGATTGGTCATGACCGACACCGCCGCGGCAACCTTCGCGCCCACAGCCTTCCGTCCCGCCGCGCCGGACCGCCCGGAGACCTGGCAGCCCCTCTGGCAGATCTTCTTGGATAAGACGGCTCAGAACCCCCTGGAGGGCTGGCCGAAGGAAGTCTTCGAGCACCACCACCACGCCCGGCGTGTCTTGCACCTGCGCTACCACTTCATCAGCGATCCGGTGGCCATCAAGCGGGTCCTGCTGGACGAGGTCGGGAACTATCCCAAACCCCCCTTCGTCAATCGGATGCTGGCCCCCACCTTGGGGGAAAGCCTGCTGACCACCGATGGTCAGGTCTGGCGCGAGCAGCGGCGGATGATGGCGCCAGTCTTTACGCCGTCCATGTTGGCTGAGTTCACCCCCACCTTCATGGACATCGCCACCCAGACCGCCGATCGGTGGGCCACAGCCGACAGCGACGTGGTCGATGTCGCCGCCGAAAGCCTCCGCACCACCTTTGAGATCATCAACGCCACCCTGTTTTCGGGCCAGGTGGGCCTCTCGGCGGCGGATTCTTCAGGCCATCTAGCTGCCGTCATGACGGCCGCCGCGCAATACCGCATCGGAGTCCTCTTCGGTGCCCCCTGGCTTGACCAGAACCCGGTTCAGTGGCGGGGCGCTGCCGGTCGTCGCTTCATCGTCGGGCACCTGGCTCAGTTCATTGCAAGGCGTCAGGCCGACCCCCACCCGCCACAGGACTTCATGACCCGGGTAATCGCCGCCTTCGCTCAGAGCCATCCGCCGAAACAGGCCGCCAAGCTTGCCCTCGACAATGCCGTCACCTTCCTGGGAGCCGGTCACGAGACCACGGCCAACGCCCTGACCTGGGCGCTCTATCTGCTCAGCCGCGACCGACAGGCGCAGGAATGGGCGGGCGAAGAGGCTCGAAATGCCTGGGACGCTGGCGGCATGCCTGAGGAAATCCTGGCACGCCTGCCCTATCTGAAGATGGTCTGGGAGGAGACCCTGCGTCTCTATCCCACGGTCCTGAGGATCGACCGCCAGGCCGTGGCGGCGGACGAGATCTGTGGCCACACCGTCCGCCCGGGCGACCAGATTTCCATCTGGCCCTGGATCGTCCACCGGCATCGGGCCCTGTGGGATCAGCCGGACCTGTTCAATCCTGAGAACTTCGACCCAGAAGCCAAGGCGGCCCACCATAGATTCCAATACGTTCCCTTCGGCGCGGGGCCTCGGATATGCATCGGCATGGCCTTCGCCCAGGCCGAGGGTCTGCTGGTGCTGTCCCACTGGCTGGCGCGCTTCCGCTTCCGCCCCGTCGCCGGGCACACCGTCAAACCGACCGGTGACATCGCCATCCGCCCCAAGGGCGGCCTGCCCCTGATCGTGGAGCGGGTGGCCGCCTGAGGTTTCCGCCTTGTCTCTGAGCTGAAACAATATTTCCCAGCCTGACCGCCCATTGGATCTGGTCCTTTTCCCGCCGAGCGCGTTAAGGACCATCGTGATGCTGAAAACACCCCCCACCGCCGTCGGCGTCGCAGACCCCCAACCCATCGCCTGGGTCAGCGGTCTGCCGCCCTTGCGGATCGCCTTTCTGTCCTATCGCTCCGATCCCAGGGTCGGGGGACAGGGCGTCTATCTCAGCCAGGCGGCTGCGGCCCTCGCGCGCCTTGGCCATCAGGTGGATATCCTGTCGGGTCCCCCCTACCCTGATGTGCCCCAAGGCGTCGGGCTGATCGAGCTTCCCTCGCTGGACCTCTACAACCAGCCCCACAATGGTCATCGGGCCCTGCGATGGCACCACCTGAGAAGCTGGACCGACACTGCCGAGTATCTGGGTCATTGGGCCGGTCGCTTCATGGAGCCCTGGAGCTTCGGACGCCGGGCTGCCCGCTATCTCGCCGCCCACCGTACCGACTATGACGTGGTCCTGGACAACCAATCCCTCAGTGACGGCCTGCTGACCATCGCGCGCGCCGGCCTGCCAGTGGTGGGCGTGATCCACCATCCCATCCGCCGGGATCTGGACCTGGCGCTGGCCGCCCAGACCGACTGGGGACGGCGGCTGCTGCTGCGGCAGTGGTACGGATTCCTCAAGATGCAGGAGAAGGTCGCCCCTCGGCTGTCAGACGTGGTCCTGGTGTCTCAGGCTGCGGCCTTGGACGTCACCGCCTGCCTAGCGGTCGATCCCAGGGCCATGACCGTGGTGCCGCTGGGTATCGACCAGGACATCTACAAGCCCCAACCCGACATCCGTCGGCGCGAGAATCGTCTGCTCACCACCGCCAGCGCCGACGTGCCCCTCAAGGGCCTGACCTATCTCATCGAGGCCTATGCGACCCTGCTGGAAACCTATCCGGATCTGGACCTTGTGGTCATTGGCAAGCTGCGAGAGGGCCCCACAGCGCAGATGCTGGAGGACCTTGGCCTGCTGGGCCGGGTGACCTTCATCCATGACCTGAGCAACGAGGAGGTGGCCGAAGAATATGCCCGCGCCACCCTCTGCATCACCCCTTCCCTCTACGAAGGCTTTGGCCTTCCCGCCGCCGAGGCGATGAGTTGTGGCGCGCCGGTGGTGGTCACCGATGGCGGGGCTCTGCCTGAGGTGGTGGGCGATGCCGGGGTCATCGTGCCGCGCGGCGACAGCGCGGCCCTGGCCAGCGCCATTGCCGAACTCCTCGACAATCCCGGTCTCCGCGCCGACCTCGGCGTCTCGGCCCGTCACCGGGCTCGAAAGACCTTCTCCTGGGATCGGGCTGCGGTGGCCTATGATGCCGTCCTGCGCCGTGCAATCGCCCGCCGATGCTGACCGTTCGCCTCGACACCCTGAACCTGCGCGCCGGAGACTGGGTCTTGGACCTGGGCTGCGGCGAGGGTCGCCACGTCCATGGCCTGCACATGATGACCGGCGTCCAGGTGGTAGGGCTGGACCTGGATCTCCCCAGCCTGGCCAAGGCCCGCGCGGGCCTGGCGGAACTCCCGGCCGACACCGACAATGCTGTCACCGCTTTCCTGTCGGGCGATGCCTACCGCCTGCCCTTCGCCGATGGGTCCTTCAACGTTGTCATCTGTTCGGAGGTTTTGGAGCACCTCCACACCTATGACCAGGCCCTGGCCGAGATCCTTCGTGTCCTAAAGCCGGACGGTCGCTTTGTGGCCACGGTGCCGCGCGCCTGGCCCGAGCGACTTTGCTGGGCCTTGGCCCCTGGCGTCGGCGGCTATGCTGACCAGCCCGGCGGCCATGTCCGCATCTTCCGCGAACGCGACCTGCGACACCGCATCGGAGCCCTGGGCTTTGCCTATCGCGGCAAGCACTATGCCCATGCCCTGCATAGCCCTTTCTGGTGGCTGAAGTGCGCCCTCTGGGGCCGGCGAGATGACCACCCCCTGGTCAAGCTCTATCACCGCTTCCTGGTCTGGGACCTGATGGACCGCCCGGCCCTGACCCGGGTCATGGAAGCCATCCTGGCACCCGTCATGGGCAAGAGCCTGGCCCTCTATTTCCGCAAGGCACAGACATGAGCCTGGCCTTCGATCGGGTCGGCGGGCCTCTGGCACCCTTCACCGGTGCCCTGGATGTCATCCTCTCTCAGCAACAGCCCCATGGGGCCATTCCCTGGTTCGACAAGGGTCCTTGGGACCCCTGGAACCATGCCGAGTGCTTGATGGCGCTCGGCGTGATGGGCGAGTTCGAGGCCGCCGACCGGGGGTTTGACTATCTGGCCTGGTCGCAGGAGGCCTCAGGGGCCTGGCTCGGGGAATACGGCAACACCCTGCCCATGGCCGACCACCTCCATATGGCCCGCACCCCGGCGGCAGCCTTCCGCGACTCCAACTTCGCCGCCTATCCCGCTGTGGCCCTCTGGCACCGCTATCGCCTGGATGGGGATGTCGGCTTTGCCAAGCGCCACTGGGCCATGGTCAAGTGGGCAATCGGCTTTGTCCTGACCCTGCAGCATCCTCAGGGGGACATATCCTGGAGTCAGGAAGCCTTTGGCACCGATGTTGATGACGCCGTCCTGGCCGGCAATGCCTCGATCTATCAGAGCCTCGGGTGCGCCCTGGCCCTAGCC
>JANPAO010000311.1:0-6277 GCA_031429955.1 Phenylobacterium sp.
CGACGATCCAGTCGTCCATCGGCTTCACGGCCATCGCCCGCGGAAACGTGGCGGCCACCGTGGCCTCAGCCACGGCGTCGAACCTCCTGGGGATCGCCCTGACACCGGTCCTGGCGGCGGTCCTGCTCCATACCCAAGGCGGCTTCTCCCTGCACTCGGCCCAGTCCATCGCCCTGCAACTGCTGCTGCCCTTCGTTGCCGGTCAGGTGCTACGGCCCTGGGTCGGGCCGTGGATCGCCGCTCGGTCCAAGGCCGTCGGCTATGTGGATCGCGGCTCGATCCTGCTGGTGGTCTATGCGGCCTTCTCCGAGGCCGTGGTGGAGGGGATATGGAGCCGGGTCAGCGTCCTGGACCTGGCGCGGCTGGTGATCCTTTGCCTCGTGCTGCTGGCTGCCGTCCTCCTCACCACACTGGCGGCGGCGCGGGCCTTCAAGTTCAGCACCGAGGACGAAATCACCATCGTCTTCTGCGGCTCCAAGAAGAGCCTGGCCAGCGGCGTGCCCATGGCTGGCGTCCTGTTCCCAGGCGCGACCCTGGGCCTGATCCTACTGCCCATCATGATCTTCCATCAGATCCAGTTGATGGCCTGCGCCATGATCGCCAACGCCTATGCCAAACGGGCGGACAGCAACCCTCAGACCAGCTAAAGACCCGCCATGACTGACAAGAACCTCCCTCTCGCCGGCAAGATCGCCTTGGTCACCGGTGCCTCGCGCGGCATCGGCCGCGCCTCCGCCCTGGCCCTGGCCAAGGCCGGGGCCCATGTCATCGCTGTGGCCCGCACCAGCGGTGGGCTGGAGGACCTGGACGACGAGATCCGCGCCGCCACCGGCCAGCCCGCCACCCTCGTTCCCATGGACATCTCCCAGGTCGAGGGTCTGGATCAGCTTGGTCTGGCCATCCACGAGCGGCACGGTCGGCTGGACATCATGGTCCATGCCGCGGCGATCCTGGGGGCTATCACCCCGGTCAGCCATATCGATCCGGGCCTATGGGAAAAGGTGATGGCCACCAACCTCACCGCCACCTACCGCCTGATCCGCAGCACCGAACGCCTGCTGCGCGCCTCCGACGCCGGGCGGGCGATCTTCCTGACCACAGGCCGCGTGCAACGCCCCAAAGCCTTCTGGGGAGTCTACGGGGTCTCCAAGGCGGCGATGGAACATCTGGTCCAGACCTGGGCCGACGAGCTGGAGACCACATCCGTTCGGGCCGTTCTGGTGGACCCGGGCGTCCTGCGCACCAAGATGCGCGCCGAAGCCATGCCAGGCGAAGATCCTATGACCCTGCCTGAGGCCTCAGAGATCGGTCCGATGATCGTCGATCTGGCTCAGACCGACCTTGGCCTTCCGAAGTCTAGCGTCTTGCTTTCGGACTGGCAGCAGAGGTCCGGCTCGCCCGTTTCGGCTTGACCCCTGGGCGGGCCAATTTCTGGGTTCGACCCTTGGGATTTCCCACCAACTTCGGCTTGGCCACATAGGTCCGCTTGGGCTTGGCATCAGCCCCGGCCTTGGCCTTGGCCGATGCCGCAGCCTTGGTCTTGGCGCGAAGGCCCGTGGAGGGCCCCGCCGCGGCCCGGCTCGCCGCCTTGGCGGCAAAGCCCGCCGACGGCCCGCTCTTGGCCTCCCCCTCGGCGAAGGGGTTCTTGTTGGACTTTACCGTCAGTCGCATCGGCACGCCCGGCAGATCAAAACTCTCCCGCAGAGAATTGATCAGATAGCGACGATAGTGGTCGGGAAGCTGGTCAGCGCGGCTCGCGAACAGCACGAAGGTCGGAGGCCGGGCCTTGATTTGGGCCATGTACTTTGGCTTGATCCGTCGACCCCCGACCGAGGGGGGCGGATGGCGCTGGGTGGCCATGGACAGCCAATCGTTCAGGTCGCGGGTCTTCACCTTGGTCGACCAGTCGCCATGAACCTTGAAGACAGCGGGCATCAGTTTGTCGAGGCCCTTGCCGGTCTCTGCCGACAGCGCAATCACCGGTGTGCCTCGCAACTGCGGCAAGAGGCGACCGGCCTCCTCATTGAACATGGCCAGGGTCGCGCGCTGATCCTCCACCAGGTCCCACTTGGCCAGGCAGAACACCAGGCCACGCCCCTCGCGCTCCACCAGGTCGGCGATCTGCAGGTCCTGAACCTCAAAGGGATGGGTGGCGTCCATTACCAGGATCACCACCTCGGCAAAGGTGATGGCCCGGATTGAGTCCTGACCCGAAAGTTTCTCCAGCTTTTCCTCGACCCGCGCCTTGCGGCGAAGGCCGGCGGTGTCCACCAGCCGGATGGCTCGGTCATCCCAGGTCCAGTCGACGGGAATGGCGTCTCGGGTGATGCCGGCCTCCGGGCCGGTCAGCAGGCGATCCTCGCCGATCAGCTTGTTGACCAGGGTGGACTTGCCGGCGTTGGGGCGGCCGACAATGGCGATCTGAACGGGCTTTTCCGTGGCCTGGCCATCTTTGAATTCGTGTTCAGCCGAATGAGGGGCAATGGCGGCGTAGAAATCGGCCATGCCCTCACCGTGCTCGGCGGAGATCGGGATCGGCTCGCCGAGGCCAAGGCTGAAGGCGTCGTTGATGCCGGCGTCCCCGCGTTTTCCCTCGGCCTTGTTGGCCAGCAGGATCACTGGCTTGTCGCGGCGGCGCAGGATCTCGCCGAAGACCCGGTCCATGGGGGTGATCCCGTCGCGGGCGTCCACCACGAAGACCGCCACGTCGGCCTCGTCGATGGCCAGCTCGGTCTGGGCGCGCATCCGGGCCTCGAGGCTTTCGTCGGTGACGTCCTCGAAGCCGGCGGTGTCGATCAATTCCAGATCGATGTCACCAATCGTCCCAGTCCCGAAACGCCGATCTCGCGTTACACCGGGGCGGTCATCGACGATGGCCAGCTTCTTGCCGGCCAATCGATTGAACAGGGTCGATTTGCCGACGTTGGGACGCCCTACGATCGCAAGCCTGAGCGGCATGGGGTCCTGGTCTTCTCTTGATCTTAGCGCAGCGCGATGAGTTGAGCCTCATCCGTTGCGATAAAAATTGTGCCATTGACGGCGATGGGGCCGAGCAGGACGTCGGCTCCGAGCTTCATAGTCTTTTCCACCGCGCCGGTCTTGGCATTCAAGGCCACCAGCTCGCCCTGGTTGGAGACGGTTATGACCCGGCCCGAGGCCAGCAGGGGGCTGGTCCAGATCGGCTTGGACACCTGCTTCTTGCGGCCAAAGCTGATCCAGCCGCCCCCCTTGCTCTTGGCGCGTTCGGCACCCAGGTCATGGATCCAGTAGATCTGGCCTGTCTCCCGAGCGACACAGATAACCTGTCCGCCCTTGTCCACCACATAGACCACGTCCCCCGCCGGCCATGGGGTGGTGATCCCGGTTATGGAAAGGTTCCAGCGCGCCTGCCCGGTGCGCAGGTCAGTCGCGGCAAAGATTCCCGAGTGACTGACGGCGTAGACGTCGCCCTGATAGATCACCGGACGGCCAGGAATATCGCGGATTTCGGAGAGCGCGTTGTTGCGGCTGGCCCGTGACAGGGCTTCGTTCCAAAGGTCGTTGCCGTTGGCGGCACGCAGGGCCACGAGTTCACCAGAACCGAAGGAGGCCACCACAGTGTCGCCCGACACCGCTGGGCTAGAGGCCCCGAGGATGCGCGCGGATTCCGAAAGCGCCTGATAGGTCCAGCTTGGCGCGCCGGTGGCGGTTTCAAAGGTCATCAGGGTGTTGTCGACGGCCACCACGAACATCCGCCCGCCGGAGACCGTCGGTGCGGCGTGGATCGGCTGCTCGGTCCTGACCTTCCAGCCTACGGCGCCAGTGTCGATATCCAGTTGGGCGACGAACCGGTAGCCCGAGGAGACGTAGAGCTTGCCGTCAGCGATGGCGATGCCGCCGCCAAAGGCTTCCTTGTCGCGCTTGCCATCGGGGCGGAGATTGACGCTCCAGACCTGAGCACCGGTCTGGGCGTCATGGGCCGAAACCGTGGCCTCACCATCCATGACGAAGACCTTGCCGTTCACCGCCACGGGCGGTGCGGTGACATGGGCCCCGCGATCTGAGCCCTTGCCGAAGCCACGCTTCCAGGCAACCGACAAGTTACCTCCGGCAGCCACATGGGCGACGGAGTTTTCCAAGGTGCCGCCGGGCAGCGACCACTGGGTCACGTCCACGGGATCGGGCAGGAAGAAGTCGGCACCCTTCAGACCCTCGGCAACCTCGACCTTTTGATCGGAGGCCAGGATCGCGATGCGTTCACCCTCACTGGCGACTTCACCGGGAACTTCCTTCTTGGGGAAGGGGTTGAGACGGCTGACCGTGGAACAGCCGCTTACAGTGACGGCCAGCGTCAGGAGCAGGGCAAGGCCGGTACGGCTGGCAAGCGTCATTTGGCGTCCGGGGTTGGCAGTTGCGGCGGCGCGGTCAGGCCAGCGGCCCCCGGCAGGATTGGGGTCGGCGACGGCAAGGCTGTGGCGGCACGCACAGCGGCGGGCACGTTCTTGGCCGAACCCGAGTCGATCAGGTCCAGGGCCGCCTTGGCGCGATTGCGCGCGCCCTCTGAGGCGTCGGCCAGCAGCGACAACACCACAAAGTCGCCACGGGCACCCGCGAGGTCGCCGGCCATGATCTTGGAAAAGGCCAGGGCCTCACGGGCCTCGGTGCGGTAGGGGCGGCCCTCTTTGAGCATCGGTGTCAGACGGGCCTCCATGTCCTTGTAGGGAGCGGTGTCCAGCAAGGCGAAGGCGGATTTGAGGCGGGCAGCGTCGCCGATGATGTCATTGGGGGCGGCCTTGGCTGCCTGATCAAATAGAGCCACTGCGGCGGCGGTCTGACCCGCGGCAAGCTTGATGGCACCTTGATGCTGGAGGGCCAACGACTTGTAGGCCTTGGAGCCGGATTTTGACACTTCACCCCAGAGGCGGTCGGCGTCGTCGGTGCGACCCACGCTAAAGGCCTCGACGGCCTGGGCATACTGCTCCGAAGCCTTGGCCGTCATCTTGGTCTGGTAGGAGTCGTAACCCCAGAACGCCAGGGCGATGACCAGGGCGGCAGCCAGGGCACTGCCGACCCAGGGAAGGGCCTTCTGCGCCAGCGCCTTGTAGCGGTCGGCGCGAAGTTGCTCCTCGACCTCTTCAAAGACATCAACCACGTCGAGAAACTCCGCACGAGAAGCGCAAGGGATTAGAGCGGCGGAACCTATAGCGGCAACGTGGCCGCCGCAACGGTTCGGCGCAGCGAGCCGGGCTTACCTTGCCCGGCGCTTCGACGCTACGAAACTCTCGATGTGGGGGCGATGGGATGGACGAACAATGTCGTCACCAACAGTGTTGTCATCAACGATGCTGTCATCCCGGAAAGCCCGCAGGGCTTATCCGGGACCCATAGGCGCGGGGTTCTCCGGATAGATCGGTGTCTATAGGTCCCGGTCTTCCGCGTGCCGCGAAAACCGGGATGACAGCGCGGGGGAGCGGCGCAAGCTTTCCAACGTCCCTGCCTCATCCTCCCGCAACTGATCCTCTCCCGCTCGCTTGAACGCCCCTACTTCCGGCCCCGGCGGAACGGCTCGGGGTCGGCTTCATGGGCGTCGAATCCGAAGCGGGCAAAGCCGTCCTTCATTTCCGGGCTGAGCGGGGCCTCCAGAACCAGGGTGCCGCTGGTGGGGTGGGGCAGACTGAGGCGGCGGGCATGGAGTTGCAGTTTCAGGGGGCCGGAAAGGTCCTTGGAGAGGGTGGTGTTGTACTTGGGATCTCCCAGGATCGGGTGACCCATGGCCAGCATGTGGGCCCGAAGCTGGTGGGTTCGGCCGGTGTGGGGCCGCAGCGCCATCCAGGCCGCCCGAGGCCCTGCCCGGCTGATGGTCACGAACTCTGTCTCGGCGGGTTCGGCACCCGGCTCCTTGGGTTGGGCGGGCACCACCATCTCGCGGTCACCGACTCCCTTCTTGACCAGGGGCAGTTCCAGAACCCCTTCGCCAGGCTTGGGAAAGCCCGCGACAATGGCCCAATAGGTCTTGTGGGCCTTGCGGCGGGCAAAGGCTCCGGCCAGCTTGGCCGCCGCACCGGGGGTCTTGCCCAGGACCAGGACACCGGAGGTGTCGCGGTCGAGGCGGTGAACCAGGCGGGGCCGGTGCAACCCCTCCCCCCAGGCGCTCAGCAGACGGTCAATGTGTTTGTGGGTCTTGGTGCCTCCCTGGACGGCCAGACCGGCAGGCTTGTTCAGCACCAGCACCTCGTCGTCCTCATAGAGCACCAGGCTCTTGGCGAAGATGGCGTCGCGGTTGTCGATCTTCTCCCGC
>JANPAO010000312.1:0-16830 GCA_031429955.1 Phenylobacterium sp.
CCGGCACAGCTCTGCGCCCTCCAGCAGGGCAAGCCGGTCCTCGAACATCTGGGTCGTGGGGTTGCCGAAGCGCTGATAGATGAAGCCGTCATCCTCGCCCGAAAACCTGCGATCGGCGGCGGCGGCGCTCTCATAGGCAAAGCTCTGGGTCAGATAGAGCGCCTCGGAGATCTCCCCATAGGGTGACCGCACCATGCCCCCGCGCACCAGCTTGGTGGCTTCCTGCCAGTTCTTGGGATCTTCGGCCATGGGAGCTCCTCTTCGCAGGTCCTGGAGACGTACCTCTACTCGGCCCATATTGGCCAAGATTCCACAGGCAAGGGCTCAAAGACGGGGCGCATCAACCTCATGCTGCGGGGCGTGGTCAAGCTTGGCGGTTCGCCGTCCGGCTGAATCGTCTTCACCCGTGCTCAAAATGACGGCAACCTCCGCTCAATCCTTGGGAGGACACGAAGATATGTTGCTCAATATGCTGTTTCGCCTTCTCGGCCTGATCCTGGTGGCGGTCGGCCTCGTCAATGTGGCGATGAGTTTCCTGCCGGCGGCCATGGCGGCCAAGGTACCCCACCAGTTGATGCTGGTTGAGGGCTTTGCCCAGTCGGTCAGCCTGCTTGGCCTGGGGGCCATGATCTATCTCCTGGCCGAGATCGCCGCCAAGCGTCCCGCCAAGAGCTACTAAACCTCCCGACCTGACGCTCGCCCGGGTGTGGGCGGGCGTCTCGTCAGGGGCCTGCCCGCGAACTGTTCCACGCCAGGGCGGCTACCGCCTCGGTGGTGGGGTCGGTGAGCGTGCCATAGACGTGCCGCACGAAGTCCAGATCGGCGGCCACGTCCACCGTCCAGCGCAGATGGGCCAGCGAGGGCGTCCGCGTCAGTCCTGCAATTCGAAATCGCTCGGGTGCCCCATAGATGAAGGGCGTCACATGTTCGCGGTCATAGGCTGAGGTCGCCTCCCGGGCCGCCAGCCTCAGGACCTCGGCGGTCATCACCTCGACATCCAGGCCGTGGGGAAAGGTCCGCGGCGCGGTATTGTTGGCATAGTCGGCACCGCTGGCCCGCCGCACGTCGATCAGGTCGTCCAGCACCTGTGGGTCCGTCAGCGGGCAGTCGGCGGTCAGCCGCGCCACCTCCGTGGCCTGGCCAAAGGTCTCCAGCACCCGCTGAAACCGCCCGAGCACGTCGGCCAGATCGCCCCGCACCACCGCCAGGTCCAGGCTCTGGGCATAGGCCACCAGGGGGTCGTCGCTGGCATCGTCGCTGGTGGCCAGCACCAGGGTCTCCAGCCGCCGCGATTGCCGCAGCCGCGCCACCTGCCGTCCCAGCATCGGAACCCCGGCGACGTCGGCCAGCACCTTGCCCGGCAGCCGGCTCGACGTCATCCGCGCCTGGATCACCCCGAGCATCATGTCGCAGCCCCTCCTGCCAAATCCCACCTTACCGAGCCTGGGTCCCTCGCGGTAGGCTCGTCCCATGAACCTCTATGATCGCCTCGCCGCCAACTTCCCCGACACCGGTCCCTGCTTCCTGCTGGGGGATGGTACGCAGATCAGCTACCGCGACCTCCAGCACGGTGCCGGCCAGCTCGCGGCCCTGCTGATCGCCCGGGGCGTCGGCCCCGGTGACCGGGTGGCGGTCCAGACCGAAAAGACCCCCCAGGCGGTCATGCTCTACCTGGCCACCCTGAAGGCCGGGGCGATCTTCCTGCCGCTGAACACCGCCTATACCGCCAGCGAGGTGGACTACTTCCTCACCGATGCCGAGCCTGCCCTATTTGTCACCGACGCCGTGGCCCTGGCCGCTGAGGCAGCAGGCCTGGAGCCCTTGGCCCACAGCGTCCCGCGCACCGATCAGGACCTGGCGGCCATCATCTATACCAGCGGCACCACCGGCCGCTCCAAGGGGGCCATGCTGACCCACGGGGCGCTCCATGCCAATGCGGTGGCCCTGCACGCGGCCTGGGGGTTCACAGCCTCCGACGTCCTGCTGCACGCCCTGCCGATCTTTCATGTCCACGGGCTGTTTGTCGCCCTGCACTGCGCCTTCCTGTCGGGCGCGCCCATGGTCTGGCTGCCCCGTTATGAGGACGCCCCGGTGCTGGCGGGCCTGGCCCGGGCCACCGTGATGATGGGGGTGCCCACCTTCTACACCCGCCTGCTGGACAATCCGGGCTTCACGGGCGCCAGCGCGGCGCACATGCGGCTGTTCATCTGCGGCTCGGCCCCGCTGCTGGAATCCACCTTTGCCGCGTTCGAGGCCCGCACCGGCCAGCCGATCCTGGAACGCTACGGCATGAGCGAGGCCGTCATCATCACCACCAATCCCCTGGAGGGCGCGCGGGTGGCCGGCAGCGTCGGCTTTCCTTTGCCGGGCGTCGAGCTCCGCATCGCCGAGCGCGCGGCGGTGGGGGTCATCGAGATCAAGGGCCCCAGCGTCTTCTCCGGCTATTGGCGGATGCCCGACAAGACCGCCGAGGACTTCACCCCCGACGGCTATTTCAAGACCGGCGATGTGGGCCGCCAGGACCCCGACGGGCGGGTCTGGATTTCCGGCCGGGCCAAGGACCTGATCATCAGCGGCGGCTACAATGTCTATCCCAAGGAGATCGAGCTGATCCTCGATGAGCTGGCGGGCGTCGTCGAGAGCGCCGTCATCGGCCTGCCCCATCCCGATTTCGGCGAGGCCGTGGCCGCCGTGGTGATCGGTTCGGGCGATGAGGCGGCCCTGATCGCCCAGGCCCGGCAAAAGCTGGCGGCCTTCAAGGTGCCTAAGGTGATCTTCTTCGTCGAAGACCTGCCCCGCAACGCCATGGGCAAGGTGCAGAAGAACCTGCTGCGCCAGACCTATGGGGTGACCTTCACGGGATGACCGGGATCAGGGCTCAGCATGGCTGCGCGCCACGTGGGTCTCCACCCGCCGGTCGGGGATCAGCCAGATCACCGCCACGGTCATATAGAGCGCCAGGGCGGCCCAGCTGTTGACGAAGGCGGCTACGATCCCTGCGGCATAGATCCCCAGGGACAGGTTGCTCTTCAGGTCCCGCCCCAGGGCGGCCCGCAGGGGCGATTCTGGCCCCTGGTTGGCGATGATCACCAACTGCATGATGTACCAGGACAGCCCCGCCATCAGCAGCGACACGCCATAGAGCGCCGTCGGCAGGGGCGCGAAATGGTTCTCCCCCATCCAGGCGGTGGTGAAGGGCACCAGGGACAGCCAGAACATCAGCTGCAGATTGGCCCACAGCACCGGCCCGTTCACCGTGGTCACCAGATGGAAGAAGTGGTGGTGGTTGGCCCAGTAGATGCCGATATAGATGAAGCTCAGCACATAGCTGAGGAACACCGGCGTCAGACCCGCCAGGTCCCCCAGGCTGGCCCCATGGGGCGCCTTCATCTCCAGCACCATGATGGTGATGATGATCGCCACCACCCCGTCGGTGAAGGCCGTCAACCGCTCACGTCCCATCGCCCAGCTCCCGTTCTGCCGGGCGATGTTGCCGCGATCCCTGGCCCGGCGCCAGACCCCTCAGGCCACCGGGGTCTTGGCCGGCAGGAAACCGGGATTGCGCAGCAGGGCCGCGCTTACCAGGGCGATCACCAGGCCGACGGGAAAGATCTCCACAAAGGTCATGGGCAGCCGCCACAGGGGATTGGCATAGCGCTCGGTCATCACCTGCATCTGGTCGGCCAGTTGCTGATAGGCTGCCTCGCTGACGCCCTCGGCCCGTTTGGCCGCCAGGGCCTGGGCCACATACTGGTCCATGAAGGCATAGTGGGTCATGGCCAGATAGGCCTCCCATACCGCCACATAGGCCAGGCCCGCGATGGCCGCGATCCCCAGTCCCATGCCAAGCGCCGGCCAGAACCCGATCACGCCCCCCAGGACCTGGTCGCGGTGCTGCTTGACCCCCACCAGGATCGAGGACAGGGCCACCAGCATGATCAGATAGCCCAGCAGCGGGCTGCTGTGGGGGGCGTCCCCCGACATGACGATGGTGGCGATAATGCCGGTGATCACCACCAGGCCGGAGATCAGGCCGTAGATCAGAATGGTGCGGGTCATGCCGCAGCTCCTTGTGCCTCAGGTTTCAGAGGTCCCCAGCCTGGGCCGTCATGCCCCGCCGCGCCATCGCCCAAATGGGTGAATTCGACCTCAACCCACCCGGCTTAGGGGATCAATCTCAGCTCCCGGGCCCGGCGGATGGCCTGGGTGCGACGGGCCACCTCCAGCTTGGCAAACAGATTGGCCAGGTGGGTCTTCACCGTATTGGGCGAAAGCCCGAGCGCCCGGGCGATCTCCTTGTTGGAGGCCCCTGCGGCCAGGGCCTCCAGCACCTTCATCTCCTGGCCGGTGACCCCCACCCCCTTGGCGTCGGCCAGGGCCGGGGTCTTCGGGCTGGGCCGCGCCGCCAGCCGCCAGCCCACCCACACGCCGCCGGCGGCGAAGGCCACGCCGATGATGGTGCCATAGACCTGCGGCGGCATCTGCCGCACCAGGGTCTGGAACTCCAGCCACTGGAGCCCAAAGGCCGCCCCGGCCAACACCAGGGCCCAGAGAAGAATGGCACGGTACATGGCCTAAGCTTGGCCGATCGCGGGCCGACGTCAACAGAGCTCAAACCGCCAGGGGATGATCCTCGTCCAGGTGCCGCAGCGGCGAGAGCGCGGCCACCGAGCCCACGATCAACAGCATCCCCAGGCCTGGCACCAGGATGGCGGCATGGGGCCCCACCGCATGGGCCAGCACGCCATAGAGCACGGCCCCGGCCGGGGCGCCCCCCATCATCCCTAAGGTGAAGATCGACAGCACCCGGGCCACCATCTCTGGCGGGGCGTGCTGCTGCACCAGACCTCGGCCCAGCGTCATGGCCACTCCGCCCCCCAGGCCCCAGACGAAGTTCAGACCACAGAGCAACCAGAACGGCATGGGCAGGGCGCAGGCCACCAGCACACTGGCCCCCACCAGCAGCGAGGCCAGATAGACCCGGCCCTTGCGGCGGATATGCCCCATCCGTACCAGGATCGTCGCCGACAGCATCGACCCCACCCAGAAGGTCAGGCTGAACACCCCCAGCGCCGTGGCGATCTGGGTCCGGGCGGCCCCCACCAGATCGTGGGGGAAATAGTCCTGCACGATCAGTGGCAGCAGCACCGCAAAGGCCCCCATGAAACACAGGCCCATGCCGATGCTGCACAACATCACCGGCCCGATCACCGGGCTCGCCACTGTGGCGCGGAACCCGCCGCCGATCTCGCTGGCCATGAATCTCAAGACCCCGCCCTCGCGGATGCGGTGGGGACCGGCGGGTCGGGGCCGGATGCCGGTGGCCGCCAGGGCTGCGGAGGCCATCAGGGCCGCCTGCCCAAACAACAGGGCCGGCAGACCCAGCAGGGGGGCCGCCGTGGCCAGGGCCATCCCCAGGATCTGCCCGCCGAATTGGGCGAGCGAGGCAAAGGCCACGCCCTGGTGCAGGCCGCCGGGCGCCACCCGGCTCAGCAGGGCATCCCGGGCCGGGGTCACAAAGGCCCCGATGGTGCCGATGGCCAGGGCATAGACGATCAGGGTGCCATAGGTGAGGTGACCGCCGGCCACAAACAGCCCCAACCCCAGGAAACTGGCCGCACACAGCCCACACCCCGCCATCAGGGTGGCCTTCAGATCACTGCGGTCGGCCACAAAGCCCCCCACCAGGATCAGCAGCACCGTGGGCAGTTGCATGGACATCTGGGCCAGCCCGAACCGGATCTCGTTTTCGGCCAGCAGCACCCTCACTAGATAGGGAAACAGCACCATCTGCAGCCCAAAGGCCAGGAACCAGGCCCCTTGCGTAAAGAGGTAACTGGTAAAGCCCGTGGCCTTACCCGCCCCTGCCCCGTCACTCACCGCCATGCCGTCCCCCAAGGTCGCAATCCGGCCCTGGCCCCAGGAACACCAAACCAGGGCGCCGCGCCAGTCTTGTGGTCACAAGCCCGAGACACCCGCCCCGCCCCCGCCCCATCCCCTACGTCTTCCTCGGGCTTGTCCCGAGGACCCATGATCTCCGTCCCGGCCGAGAGGACGACGGCCGTGCCGCAGACGCACCAACCCCGCCCGATCCTCAACCCAAAGGTACCGTCCCCCCGCGCCCCTCCTTCGACCTTTCCAACCCCAAGCCGCTATGTTATACAAAGGTATAATATGTTGGAGGCGGCAGGATGCACCTAACCAATCTTCGCAAGGTCGGTGGTTCGGTAATGCTGGCCGTGCCGCCGGCGCTCCTTGAGCTGCTCCACCTGAAGGCTGGTGCCGCCGTCGGGGTTGCGGTGGAGGGTAGCCGCTTGGTTGTCCAGCCAGCCCCGCGACCCCGCTACACGCTGGCCGAGTTGCTGGCGGCATCGGACTATACCGGGCCGCCCTCACCGGAGGACCGGGATTGGCTTGACGCGCCTGCGGTGGGCAAGGAAATCCTGTGAAGCGGGGTGACATCTACATGGTGTCGCTCAACCCCACCCAGGGCCGCGAACAACAGGGCCATCGCCCCGTGCTGATCGTGTCGCCTTCGGCGTTCAATTCAGCGACCCAGCTCCCTGTCGTCCTGCCCATCACCAACGGCGGCGATTTTGCGCGACGCCTCGGCTTTGGGGTGGAGATTTCCGGGATCAAGACCACAGGCCTTGTCCGTTGCGATCAGCCCCGCGTTCTCGACATCGCCGAGCGTGGCGGCCGCAAGGTGGACACCCTGCCCACCGCGCTACTCGAAGAGGTGCTGGCCAAGGTCGCGACCCTGTTCGAGTAGGCATTTTTGCGGTGCATTTCACGGTGGCTTTACGGTGAATTACGGCGACCGATGCCCCCATCGACACCCCCCACCTTGACGTCGTAATGCGTTTTCCTTACTCTCCCTTGACCCTAAGGGAGGCCCCCATGTCCTCGATCCTCGAAGAGATCAGCACCATTACCGCCAAGGGCCAGACGACGGTCCCGAAGTCGGTGCGCACAGCGCTCGGCCTCGACTATGGCGGCAAGATTGCGTTTCGCGTCGATGGGCACGGCGTTTCGGTCCATCGCGCGGATACCGATCATGAGGACCCGGTGATCGATCAGTTCCTGGCGCTGCTGGGCGACGACATTGCGCGGCGGCCGCAGGCGGTCACGGGGCTGTCGCTCCCGCTTGCCCAGGGGCTCGCGGCCCTGACCGACGGCGTGCCGGTGGACCTCGATGAGCCGATCGATGGCGAAGTCGGTCTCTAGATGATGGAGGTCAATGGGTGGCGGCTGTTTGCCCATCCTCTGTTCCTTGGCCAGATCGAGAAACTGGCGGCGGCGGTCGAGGCCACCCGCGCCAAGGACCCGCTCGGCTGGCCTGGGTCGGCCAATGCCAAGCTGCTGGCCGCCGTGCGCCAACTGGTGTTCGAGACGATCCCGCAGGACCCCGCCCGACCGGAGTATCGCCAAGGCGGAACCCTTGGTGATGGCCGCAAACACTGGTTCCGCGCGAAGTTCGGCGGCGGCCGGTTCCGGCTGTTTTTCCGCTACAGCAGCAGTGCCCGGGTCATCGTCTTTGCCTGGGTGAACGACGAAACCACGCTCCGCACCTATGGGGCCAAGTCCGACGCCTATGCTGTGTTCCGCAAGATGCTCGACAGCGGCCATCCCCCCGACGACTGGACCGCGCTGATTGCGGCCGCTGGCGACCTGCCGATGGGGTCTTCCATCGCGCCGGGCTCGGGCGGCAGTTCCGATGACCCGGAGCCATCGACTCCGTGAAGCCCCCCACGGCCCCATTCCTTGCGAGGACCCCCATCCCCTACCGGACGCTCGGCTTGAAAGCTGGACACAAAGCTCACGAAGAAAGCCAAGGGCACGAAGGAGGAAGAGAAGCGGCTAAGGGGTCTCAAATTCGTCGAGGCGCTGGCGCGCCTCCCTGAGGCGAAGCCTCTGGCATTTCTGAAGCTGCTTACACCTCGCCTGGGGCTGAGGCTGACCCCCCACCTCGACCTGCAAAGCCAGACGCATCGGACAGTCTGACTTCGTGTCCTTTGCGATCCTTTGTGAGCTTCGTGTCCTAACCTTCCCGAGCCTCACGGGAACCGGGTGAGGGGCCGACCTATCTGCCGATCAGGCTTTGAGGGACGTCGCGGTGATATGAGGCCGCCATCCGTCCCAAGTCATGAGCGCGCAACTCGACTATGACGATTGGATACTCATCACTGCCCGAACGACCGCCGGCATGGCGGAGGGATCCAGGGTGATCACGCCTTCGTGCTTGCGGCCGATCAGGCGGGGCTGGGCGCTGGAATTATCATAAATCCAGGCTTGGTCGGCCTGGTCGAGAAACCAGGGCATCTGCTCCAGCGATCTTGTATAGCGCTCGATGATCTTGGCCTCGGGCACGGCATGTCCGCCCTTCTTGACCCTGAGGCGGACCCGCTCGACATTCCGCTCAGGTTTATCAAGCAGCACGTATATCAGGCGGGTTCTGAACCCCAGGCTCTTGGCCATGCTCACCAATCGCCGGTACTTTCCGGTCGATAGAACCGTCTCGACACCGACCGTCTGATGCGCCTGGATGGACGCTTCGAGCCAAGCCTCAATACGCTGAATGGCGTAGAGGTTGGCAGTGGGGAGGTCGAATCCCTCGACCCTTGAGATACGGGCCGCGAGCAAGTCGGGATTGATGATCCAGACCGATCGCCCTGCCTCTTCGATGTCAGCATCCTGGTAGGCGCTGGTCTTTCCCGAGCCATTGGGGCCGGCGACGATCAGGAGGTAGGGTGGCTCAACGCTTGGGGCCGACGTCATTGGTGCCGACCGTCTTCTTGTTCTCTCGGCGCGCCTTCAAGACGTTGCGACTGAAGACGTAGCGCAGGTCATCACCGAACGTATCACTGCCCGCATCGATGGTTCGAAGGGTCTTCATCTGTCCCCCGACATCTCGAACCCGCTTCGCCACGACCTTGACCGCGTCCTTGCGCGCTCCCGCCAAGGGCTTGAGGCTTCCGACGACGACCTTGACCATGGATCAGCGCTCCTTTGACCGTACGATAACATCCCTTCGCAAACATAGGAATGTGAGCCCGCCAGGAAAGGCCACCCTAGCACCTGTCACTCAGTCACCCCCCCTCATTGACCCCACCCCCTCCAACGCCCTAAACCTCCCCCTGCGACAGGTTCTCCGTGAGGAGATGAAAAGGGAACTCAGGTGGAAAACCTGGGCTGCCCCCGCAACTGTAAGCGGCGAGCCCGCGTGCCAACAGCCACTGGGTCCCTTGGAGGCCTGGGAAGGCGGCGCGCAATAGGCGTTGACCCGTGAGCCAGGAGACCTGCCTGACGCAGTCGTCCTTCGACCGGCCGGGGTGCGCCGAGCGAACGGGGATTTGTCCCGAGAGGCGACGTTGTTGGGCCGCGCCGATGCGTGGGCTTGGCACTCGTGCGCCCCGGGGCTCCTGGCCCCTGCGCCCGGCTGACCGTGCCCGCGCCCCGCCCGCGGCTCGTCGTCAGCGAAAGGGCAAGACCCATGAAGACCTATCTCTATTCCACCCCCGCCACCCTGGCGGCCCTGTGCCTGCTGGGCCCCAGCCCCACCTGGGCCGCCAGCTCTCCACCCGCCCCCGATGCCGCCGGCGCGGAGGCGGCCAATCCGGTGAGCGAGCTGGTGGTCACCGCCGCCCGTGGGCCGCAGGACCCCAACCGGGTCGGGGCCTCGGTCACGGTGATCAAGGCCGCCGCCATCGTCGCCAGCCAGCAGGTGCTGATCTCTGATCTGATCAGCCGCACGCCCGGCGTGGCCTATAGCCGCAACGGCGGGCCGGGCGGGGTCACCACCATCCGCCTGCGCGGCGCCGAGGGCGACCAGACCGTGGCGGTGGTGGACGGGGTGAAGATCAACGACCCCTCGGCCCCGGGCGGCGGCTACAACTTCGCCAACCTGCTCACCGGCGACGTGGCCCGGATCGAGGTGCTGCGCGGCGCACAGTCCACCCTCTGGGGCAGCCAGGCCATCGGTGGGGTGATCCACATCGTCACCGCTGAGCCGACGAAGGCCCTGGAGGCGAGCGTCCAGGCCGAGGCCGGCAGCCTGGCCTCGACCTATCTGCGGGGTGCGGCCGGCGGCATCAGCGACCACCTGGTCTGGCGGCTGGCGGCCAGTCGCTATCAGACCGACGGGGTCTCGGCCTATGCCAAGGGGGCCGAGGCCGACGGCTATCGCCAGAGTGCGCTCAGCGGTCGGGCCCGGGTGATCCTGTCGCCGGATCTCTCCCTGGACCTGCGGGGCGTCTATACGAAGAACCGCAACGACTTTGACGGCTTCCCGGCCCCGGCCTTCACCTTTGCCGACACCGGACAGTATGGCGAGGTCGAGGAGGCCGTGGCCTATGCCGGGGTCAATCTGGCGGTCTGGGACGGGCGGCTGCGTAACCGGCTGGCCTATGGCTATACCCGGTCTGACAGCCTCAACTTCAACCCGGCCCAGAAGGTGACGCCGCTCACCTTCGACGCCTCAGGCCGCAACCAGCGCTATGAGTACCAGGGGTCGCTGGCCCTGGGGGAGGGCTGGACCGCCACCTTCGGGGCCGAGCGGGAGGCCGCCAGCATGGCCACCCGGGCGCCCAGTGCCTTTGCCCCCAACCCGCCGCTGGCCCGCGCCAAGGCCACCGTCGACAGCCTCTATGGTCAGGTTCAAGGGGACCTCACCGGTCACTTGTCTGTCTCCGTCGGTCTGAGGGGCGACCGCCATGACACCTTCGGCGATCACACCACAGGCCAGGTCACCGCCGCCTGGCGGCTGGGGGCGGGCGTGGTCCGCGCCAGTTTTGGTCAAGGATTCAAAGCCCCTAGCCTCTATCAACTGTTTGGCCCCTATGGTCAGACGGCCCTGGTGCCCGAGACCTCGCAGAGCTGGGACCTTGGTATCGAACACCCCGTCGGCGACCGGTTGGTGGTCGCACTCACCGGCTTTGGCCGGCAGACGGAAAACCAGATCGACTTCGTCTCCTGCCCCTTCGGCGCCACCACGACCATCTGCAAACCCGGCGGGATTTCGCGGTTCGGCTATTATGACAACATCGCCAGGACCCAGGCCCACGGGGCTGAACTGACCGCCACCGCCACCCTGGGGCCGCTCAATCTGGGGGCCAACTACACCTGGACCCACACCGAAAACGCCTCCCCCGGCAGCCCCAACCGGGGTCGCCAACTGGCCAGGCGGCCGGAGCACCAGGCCAATCTGAGCGCGGCCTATCAATGGGGGTTTGGTCTCTCCACGGCGGCTGACGTTCGCTATGTCAGCGCCAGCTTCGAGAACGCAGCCGGGACCTATGTCCTGCAGAGCTACACCCTGGTGGACCTGCGGGCCGCCTATCCGGTTCGCCCGGACCTGGAGGTCTATGGTCGGGTGGAGAACGCCTTCGACGACGGCTACGAAACCGCCCGTGGGTTCGGCGTCCAGGGCCGCACCGCGACCCTAGGTATCCGCGCTAAGTTCTGATGAGATAAGTGTTTGCGGCGGGGGAGGGCCCCCGCCGCGATCGCTTAGAACGACCGGCCGAAGCTCAGCGAAATGGTCCGAGGATCGGTGGGCCGGATATAGGGCTGGGCCGCACAGGACGGGCACTTCACCGACCGGTAGAGGTCGCCGCGCTTGTCGAAGACGTTCTCGATCGCCAGCTCGGCCTTCCAGCTATCGCGCGCCAGACCCAGGCTCAGATCGGCCTGGGCATAGGCCCGCATCCGTCCCAGGTCGGCCCGCTCCTGCAGCCGCAGATCCGCCCAGCTGGCACCCTGGTACACAACGGCCCCCTGGATATGGGCGTTGTAGTCGCCCCAGGGGAACTCATAGCGCACCGTGGAATTGGCCTTGAATTTCGGCGTGATGGGCAGCTCGGTGCCGTTGGGGGCCTGGGGCGTGGCGCAGACCGTTAGGGGCTTGCCGGTGGCCGGGTTGGTGGTGCCGCAATAGTCCTGGGTCAGCTTGGCGTCGGTATAGGTGGCCGCGACCCCGATGGTGAGGCCGTCCATCGGCCGCCAGCTGATGTCGGTCTCCGCCCCCTTGATCCGGGCCTGGCCGGCGTTCAGGATCTCGGTGAAGGAGTTGGGGCCCAGGAAGGAAAACTGGAAGTCCTTCCAGTCCTGCAGGTAGATCGCCCCATTGAATCGCAAGGTATTATCGGCCCACTGGGTCTTCCACCCCAGCTCATGATTGTAGAGATAGTCGGACGAGTATGGAGCCCGGGTCCCGCGCCGATTGATCCCGCCGGGCCGGAAGCCCTGGGAGTAGGTGGCATAGACCATCTTGTCGTCGTCGATGCGGTAGGTGAGGTTGAGCTTGTAGATCTGCCCGGTTTCCTCCACCCGCTTGTCAACATTGGTGCAGGGGCCTTGACCCACGCTGACCGGCGCAAAGCAGGTTACTTCGCCGGTCCTGGAGCTGACCGCGGCGCTCAAGCCGAAGAAGCCCTTCAGGCTGTTGTCTGACTTGAAGGCCCGTACCCCAGCGGTCAGCATCAGCTTGGGGGTGATGTCGAAATAGGCCTCGCCGAAGGCTGCGGTGTCGCGGTCAACCCGGAACTGTTCGGTCAGCCAAAGGGTGCCGGGATGCCCCGTGATCGACAGGGCTGGGTCGAAGTTGGCGATCCGATAGTCCTGCAGGATGAAGTGGGTTTGGCGCTGGGCAAAGGCCCCCACCACGAAGCGGAACCGCCAGTCCTGGGGTGAGGACAGCCGGATCTCGTGGCTGGCGCGGGTAAACTTGTCGAAGCCTACGATGCTCTGGGTCGGGTCGATGATCGCCCCACTGGCATCGGTGATGTAGTTCCCCGAGCCGTAGAGCGTGTCGTAGAAATAGGAATAGTCGGTGTAGTCGCTACGGGAATCGATCGTCCGGGAATTGTAGGACCCGGTATAGATGACGTCGAGGTTGCTGATCTTACCCTCGACCGCCAGAGCGGCCTGGTGCCAGCGATCGTGGCTGTCTTCAGGCAGGTAGCGCTCCACCTTTAGGTCGCCAAGGCGAGGGTCATAGGAGAACGCCCCGTCCGCCTTCTGGTCCTGGGCCATGATGGAGGGCCGAACGGTCCATGTGTCGTTGAGGTCCAGGCGCATGGAGATCCGTGCGCCATAGGTGTCGGTCTCGTTGAAGTTCTTCTGCGGCTGGGTGCGACGGGTGACACCGGACACCGGATAGGTGCGCGAGGCGGCGACATTGTCGATATAGCCCGCGTCGTGAACGTCCCAGGCTACCAGACGGATGGCCATCTGGTCGCTCATGGGCACATTGACCATGCCCTCGGCCACATAGCCTGTGCCGCCATGGGCGACGTTGTTGACCCCGACATCAAAGCGGCCCTTCACTACCCCCACCTCCGGCTGGTTGGTAATGATCCGTAGGGTCCCGGCCTGGGAGCTCGCCCCGTATAGCGTTCCTTGGGGACCGGCGAGGGCTTCAACGCGCGCGATATCATAAAGGTGAACGTCCAGCGCCCCGCCGATGGAGGTGACCGGCGCGTCGTCCAGATAGGTGCCCACACTCGGCAGGGACCCGGAGTGGTTGCCGTCGCCGCCTGAGGCGACGCCGCGCATATAGACATTGGAGAAGCCCGGCGAACTGCTCTGGGAGGCGACGCTGGGCAGGAACTTCACATAGTCGTCAAAGCTGGCAATGCCCAACTCCTCCAGCTTGCGGGTCGTAAAGGCGGTGACGGCCACCGGCACGTCCTGGATGTTCTCCTCGCGCTTCTGGGCTGTAACCACCAGTTCTTCCACCGTCGAGCCGCCCGCCGCCTGGGCGTGAGCCATACCGGCCAGCATGGTGCTCGACAGCAGCAGGGCGCTCAGCGCCACCTTGCGCCGGATCTGGTTCTTCGCAGTCTTCATTCTGGGTACCCCTTGCAGTCGACACCTCGACTCCCTGCTGCCACTGCCACCCTTGCGCGGCGAAGGTGTCAAGCCGCTCCGATTGAGGTGGCGGCCGGGTGTGGCGCCGGCGCCACCCAAGGGTGGCGCGTGTGCGGAAGGTTCAGACCTTGGCGTCAGGCACGCCGGGATAGGCGCTCAGCACCGGTCCGAGGGCGGCCTTCAGAGGCCCCAGCCAGGGCTCAAAGGCCCGCCAATGGTCGACGCCGTCGGTGAAGATGGGCTGCCGGACCTGTTCGGAACTGGCGGTTCGCACCGCCCGGGCGTTGCGGTGAAAGTCCAGGCATCCGGCCTCGAAGGGCAGGCCGCAGGCCGCCAGCAGGGCCCGGACCTCTGCCTCTGGATCGGCCACCATCTGCTCATAAATCACGCGATGAACCCGGCTGGGCAGTACCGCGTCGAAGTGGGCCATCAGGGCCACATAGTCGGCATAGTAGCGGCCGAGATCGGTCAGGTCATAGGTGAAGGCCTGCCCTCTCGCGAAGTGCTGTTTGAAGCCCGAGAAGCAGCAGCCCAGCGGGTGACGGCGGGCATCAATGATCTTGGCCCTTGGCAGGATCAGGTGGATCAGGCCCAGATGTCTGAAATTGTTGGGCATCTTGTCGATGAACAGCGGCCGGTCGGTTTTCCGCTGCGGGCGCGTGCGGGCCAGATACTCTTCACCGAGTTCCAACAGCGCCGTCCCATCCAGATCAGCCAGCACGCCGGGATAGGCGCTGGGGTCATCACGGCGGGTTCGAGCTCCCAGGCGCTTGGCCATGGCCGGCAGGTCGGGCAGTTCCATCGTCCCCTCGACCTGACTGTGACTGGCCAGGATCTGCTCCACAAGGGTCGAGCCCGAGCGCGGCAGGCCAACAATGAAGATCGGATCGGGTGCCGAGCAACCGGCCTCGGCGCGCTCGGCGAAGAACCCTCGGGTAAAGAGTTGCCTCGAGCGGGTCAGGTGGGCGCTGGTTTCGTCGGCGTCATACTCCAGGCCCACCCGCCGCAGGGCATTGCCCCGGGCATAGGCGCCAAAGGCCGCCTGCGCCTCCCCCTGATCCTCCAGCGCCTTGCCAAGGGCGAATTCCAGGTGGAAGCGATCCTCCTCGGCCAGGTCAGGCCGTTGCAGGGCCGCCTGCATCGCCGCCAGATCCTCGTCGGAAAACCGCCAGGTCTTCAGATTGGCCAGACTCCACCAGGCCTCGCCCAATTGAGGTGCGAGATCCAGGCACCGGCGATAGGCGGCGATGGCCTCGGCCTGCCGCCCCACGGTTTTCAGGGCGTGACCCAGGCTCATCCAGGCCTTGGGCTGGGCCGGGAAGTCGGCCAGCAGGGTCTGATAGATGTCGATGGTCTGCTGGTAGTCCCCCATTTGACCCAGGGCGGCGGCCTTGAGATTGCGGTAGCTCGGATTGCGGGGATCGCTCGCCAACAACCGGTCAACTTCGCGCGCGGCCTCGGCGGCCTTGGTCTGCCGATAGAGCACCACGGCATAGTTCAGCCGGGCGGCGGCAAACTCCGGGGCCAGGGCCAGGGCGCGGCCCAGCAGAGCCTCGGCGTCCTCATACCGCGCCAGGCGGGTGGCGACCTCAGCCAGCATCCGCAGGGCTGCGACCTCATCGGGGCGGGTGACCAGGATGTCGCGCAGGGTGTGCTCGGCTACCGCCAGCTTGCCCGCCACCAAGGCATCGGCGGCGGTGATCAGTTGAGGGTCGGCGGTGACGCTGGCCAGGTGCCGGGCCATGGCCTGCTCCGCAGCAGGGCTGTCGCCGGCCAGGCGATGCTGCTCGGCCAGCAGCCGCCATCCCTCGGCCAGATCGGGCTTGAGCCCCAGGGCCAGAGTCAGGGCCGCCAGGGCGCCTGGGCTGTCGCCCACCTCGCCGCGCGCCCTTCCCAGCTCCAAATGTGCCATCGACCAGCGGGGTTGGGACGCAGCCAAGGGCTCCAGCAAACCCAGGGCCTCCGTCCTCAGCCCTTGTCCTGCCAGGGCCTGGGCCAGCAGCAGGACCGCTTCGGGGTGCCCTGGCGCGGCCCTCAGGATCTCCTGGGCCTGGGCCTGGGCCAGGTCTGGCCGGGCCGCCAGCAGGGCGCGGGTATGGGCCAGGGCGGTGGCCAGGGTGCCGACGGGTTCGGAGGGTGTGGTCACGCTTGCGCCTGAGGACTGAACATGGGCCGATCAAGACCGGCGACCGTCAAAGCTGTCAATTGCCGGGTCTGGCCTGTTCCCAGGATGGGCGGGTTCAAACTATGGTCGGGCCATGAGTGACATGGACAGTGTCGTGGCCTGGATTCGGGCGCGGCTGCAACGCGACCCGCCCCTGGCGAGCGAGCCGGAACTGGGCACCCTGCTGCGGGTGCTGGCTATCTGGCGTTCGCGGCTGATCGCCAAGGCCCTGCTGCGAAACCAGGGCGCGACCATCCTGCACGGCCCCTTTGCGGGCATGGACTATGTGGGCAAGGCCACAGAGGGGGCCCTGGCCCCGCGACTGCTGGGCTCCTACGAGTCGGAACTGCACCCCACCATTGTCCGGCTGGCGGGGGAGGGGTTTGCCTGCGTCATCGATGTCGGATGTGCGGAGGGCTACTATGCCGTGGGCCTTGCCCGGCTGATGCCCCAGGCAACGGTCTATGCCTATGACATCGTCGAGGAGGCGCGCCTGGCCTGTGCGGAGTTGGCCGCCAAGAACGGCGTCTCCGAACGGGTGATCGTCGGTGAGACCTTTACGCCCACCGGCTTTGAGGCCTTTGCCGACCGCAAGTGCCTGGTGATGATGGATGTGGAGGGGGCCGAGGATGACCTGTTGCGTCCCGATCTCTCCCCGGCCTTGGCGGCAATGACCCTGATCGTCGAGACCCATGATGTCTATAAGCCTGGCGTCCTGGACCGGCTGCGCGAGCGGTTCGCCGCCAGCCATGACATCCAGCGGCTGGACCAGGCCGGCAAGACCACCCCGCTGCCTG
>JANPAO010000313.1:0-3342 GCA_031429955.1 Phenylobacterium sp.
CCCGGTCTGATGGCCACCCTCAGACCGGACGGGTCGCGCAAGGAGATCGATATGACCAACACCAATGTAACCCTCGCCGCCGTGGTTCTCGCCATGGGGCTTTCCAGCGGTGCCCAGGCGAGGCCACCGTCTGTCGGATGCGGCATCGATGTCGTGCGAGCCGGTCCGAACATCGTCCTGCGGCCGGTGGCCAGCGCCAGCTCGGGTCTGGCAGGGGTCTATCAGCTCTCGGTCGATACGGCCGGGCGGGCTGGGCGCTCAAGCGTCTCCCAGGGCGGCGAGTTCTCCATCCGCGGTGGTCAGCGCACCACACTCGGATCAGTGGCCGTCGGCCAAAGCCGCGGCGCGATCACCCAGGCGCGACTGGACCTCTCCTGGCCGGGCGGGCGGACCAGCTGCGTTCGACAGATCCGCCTATAGGGGTTCACAAAGTCTGCGGCCTTTCTCTCGCGGGGAGAATCAATCCCGGACGGGCGCGAGCTGAGGGATAGTGTCTGCCGCGTCGAGACCGGGCGCGGGGGAGCAAATCCAGATGGCTTGGAAAATGAGCGGGTCCTGCCACCGCCGTTTCTGGCCGATGGCGGAGGCGTTTCGCAGCAATTTCGATGAGGGCCGGGAACTGGGGGCTTCGCTGTCCATGACCTGGCGCGGGCGCAAGGTGGTCGATCTGTGGGGCGGCTGGGCCGACACCGAGAGAACCAAGTCCTGGGGCCCGAACACCATCGTGCAGGTGTTTTCCGTCACCAAGATCATGCTGATCATGTCGATCCTGAACCTGCTGGATCGCGGCTTGTTGGAGCTGGATAGGCCGGTGGCAACCTATTGGCCGGAGTTCGCCCAAGGCGGCAAAGGGGCGGTCACGGTGCGTGATGTCCTGACCCACCAGGGCGGGCTACCCAGCTTCGATCCGCCCCTGACCTTCGAAGAGGCCCACGACTGGAAGGCGGTCACCACCCAGTTGGCTGGTCAGCCCCACAGGTTCGGCGGCAAGAAGGTGCTGTGCTACCACGCGTTCACCTACGGTTACATTCTGGGGGAGCTGATCGTCCGGGTGACCGGCAGCGACCCCGCGAGCTTCTTTGCCGAGACCTTTGCCCGCAGGGTCAAGGCCGACTTCCAGATGCGCCTGACCCACCGATCTGACATTCGCCGGGTTTCGCCCCTGGACATGAGCCAGGCGATGCCGCCACCCGTGGATGATGAGATTGCGGCAGAAGTGATCGGATCCGTGGCCCAAGGTGATCTGATGTCGCCGGGTCGTCTTGGGGCCCTGATGCCAGCGGCCAACGGCTATGGCAATGGACGGTCGATCGCCAGGCTCTGCGCCATCATGGCCATGAACGGCAAGCTCGGGGGCCACCGCTACATCTCCCGCCAGATGGTGGCCGAGGCCACGCGCGAGCAGATCTATGGGCGGGACCTCTATATCGGCATGATCAGTTGGGGCCTGGGGTTTGGTCTCAACAGCATTGACTTCCCCGCCCCTTCGCCCACCGCCTTCCATTGGGGCGGGGCCGGCGGCGCCTGGGGGGTGATGGATCCCAGATACCAGGTGAGCCTGGGCTATGCTCCCAACCGCTTTGGCCGCGCCGGTGCCTCCATGGACCCACGCCTGGCGCGACTGAGTGACGCCATGACCGGAGTGCTGCGGACCTTGCCGCGCTAGGGGCGGGATTCGTCTGGCGCCAATCGGAGCCTTCGCTAAAGTCACGCCCACCAGCATGGGGCGCGAGACTTGGCCGACATCTTCATTTCCTATTCCCGGTCCGACAAGCCTCGGGTGGCACCGATTGTCGCCGCCCTGGAGGCCCAGGGCTGGTCGATCTGGTGGGACATGGATCTCGCGCCGGGCGAGGAGTTCGATGACGTCACCGCCGCAGCCCTGGAGACCGCCCGTTCGGTGATTGTGGTCTGGACCCCGACCTCGGTGGCCTCGCGCTGGGTGCGGGGCGAGGCCAGGGTGGGGGCTGACCGCGGCGTGCTGGTGCCAGTGCGATTCGAGGACGCCAAGCTGCCCATCGACGTGCGCGCCATCCACACCACCGACCTGGACGACTGGGGCGGCGACCCCCAGAGCCCACCCTTCCAGGCCTTGCATCAGTCCCTGGTGGTGATGCTGGGGGAGCCGGCCGGCGACAAGCTGCCCTGCGTCGGGCGGGGCACCGAACTGGAGCGGGTCCGTGACCTGGTCGCCCGGGCCAAGCGCGGCGAAGGGGCACTGGTGTTGTTCTCCGGCGAGGCCGGGGTCGGCAAGACCCGGATGATCCTGGAGGCCGAGCGGATCGCTCAGGACAGCAATTTCACGGTGCTGCGGGGCCATTGCTCCAACACCGACTTTGCCCCGCCCTATGAACCGGCCCTGGAGCAGATCGGCCAGATGGCCCGAACCCTGGGCCCAGAGCTGATGCGCCGCGCCATGGGCGACAATGCCACAGAACTGGCCAAGCTGATGCCGGAGCTGCGCCAGCAATATGCCGACATCCCTCCCTACCCCACCCTGCCGCCCGAGCAGGAGCGGCGCTACCTGCTGCACGGCATGGCGGAGTTTGTGGCGCGCGGCGCACGGACGGGGCGTCCATTGCTGCTGATCTACGAAGATCTCCAGTGGGCAGACGAATCTACCTGCATCCTGCTGCGCTACATCGTCGAGCGCCTGAAGGGCGAGCCGGTGCTGCTGATGGGCACCTACCGCGACAGCGAGCTTACGGCCACCGGGCCATTCGGGCGGGTCCTGCAGGACCTGGTGCGGGGAAGGCTAGCCGAGGACCTTCGCCTCAAGCGCCTGACGCCGGAGCAACTGGTGGATCTGCTCACCCGCCAGTTCGGGGCCGAGCCCCCGGCCACCCTGGTGGAGCTGATCTATTCCAAGACCGAGGGCAATCCCTTCTTCATCGAAGAGGTGATCCGCCACCTCAGCGAGGCGGGCCAGCTGGTGACCGAGGCCGGAAAGTTCCGGCAGGACATCGACATCCCCGACACCGAGATGACTCGGGGCGTCCGGCTGATCATCGAGGATCGGATCAGCAAGGCGGGTGCCCATTGCCGTGAGGTCCTGACCATTGCCGCTGTGGCCGGGCGAACCTTTCCCTTTGACCTGCTGGTCAAGGCCGACACCGCCCATTCCGAAGACGAGATTCTCGACGCCATCGAGGAGGCCGAGCGAATGCACCTCGTGGAAGACGTCTCCCAGGACCGCGTGGCACGCTATCGTTTTGTGCACGAACAGATGCGCCAGACCCTGGCCTCGGCCCTGTCCCTGCCGCGTCGCCAACGGCTGCATCTGCGCGTTGCCGACGCCATCGAGGACAATGCGGCCGGCCGGGCCGATCAGTTGGCCAGCGA